>CP020815.1:127500-282500 GCA_002243705.1 Anoxybacillus flavithermus | reverse complement strand
TGAGAGGAGCTGTCCTTAGTACGAGAGGACCGGGATGGACGCACCGCTGGTGTACCAGTTGTCCCGCCAGGGGCACAGCTGGGTAGCTATGTGCGGAAGGGATAAGCGCTGAAAGCATCTAAGCGTGAAGCCCCCCTCAAGATGAGATTTCCCATCGCGTCAAGCGAGTAAGATCCCTTGAAGATGACAAGGTAGATAGGTCCGAGGTGGAAGCGTGGCGACACGTGCAGCTGACGGATACTAATCGATCGAGGACTTAACTAAACACACAAGAAAAGCGCAGGCGACTGTTCTGTTATCTAGTTTTGAAGGAATTATCCTTCACGCCGAAAGAGGCGAAACGAAAAAGCATGTTTGCTCGGTGACGATGGCGGAGAGGTCACACCCGTTCCCATCCCGAACACGGAAGTTAAGCTCTCCAGCGCCGATGGTAGTTGGCGGGACACCGCCTGCGAGAGTAGGACGTTGCCGGGCGGACATGGCAAGTTAGAGGGCATCTCGACTTTGTTCTCTAACTTTTTTTGTCCATGTATTTGCGTTTAACGCTTTTACAATCCTCTCCCCCATAGTGAAGAGCTAACCAATGCTGGTTAGCTCATTTTTTATTTAATTTCTACTTTTCTCTTTATATGATCAGGAATAAGGCGATGAAGCTGAATAAAAAGCAACCCATTCTCGTATACAGCTTCCACTTTTTCACCTACAGGAAAAGGAAGTTGTATTACTCGTTCAAAGGGTCCTTGTGTAATTCCTTCCTCAATTAATTCAAATCCTTCAAAATGTAATTGAACATTTGCTTTGATCTCCAATGTATTGTAATGAATATATACTTCTGCATCATGTACATTCTCTAAACCGGGGATGGCAACGACAACAAGCAACTCATGATCACGACGATACATATTGATGCCAGATGAATGAGAAGAAAAGGTATTTGATGCATTCCAAAAAGGATTAGAAAAAAATGCTTCCCATTGTTTTGTCCAGTCCACTGTTTTCCTCCTCTCTCTTTTTCTTTTACTATACGATGAAATGGATCAAAGGGTGAACTTTAAGTAAAATCCGAACATTAAATATTAAGTTTATAAAAATGTTCGATTTTATGTTGACATGATGGAAAAATGACTGGTAAGATGAAAGTAAGTGAATACATGATTGAACCCTCATATAATTTTGGGAATATGGCCCAAAAGTCTCTACCCAATAACCGTAAATTATTGGACTATGAGGGAAAGGATCTTATTGGCTTTTTTCACCCTAGGGGCGAAATATGTCCAGAACGATGCTTTCCCTTATGATCGAGGGACGTCGTTCTGGATTTTTTTCTGAATGATAAAAAGAGGTGAGTGTAAATGCAGCCACTTGTCGCTGTCATTATGGGAAGTCAATCGGACTGGGAAACGATGCGTCATGCGTGTGATATATTAGAAGAATTGCATATTCCATTTGAGAAAAAAGTTGTTTCAGCCCATCGTACACCAGATTTTATGTTTACATATGCTGAATCGGCTGAAGAGCGAGGAATTAAAGTCATTATTGCTGGAGCGGGAGGAGCTGCGCATTTACCGGGAATGGTAGCAGCAAAAACAACATTACCGGTTATCGGTGTACCGATTATGTCTAAGACGTTGAACGGTCTTGATTCATTACTCTCTATCGTCCAAATGCCAGGTGGAGTACCGGTAGCAACGGTAGCGATCGGAAAAGCAGGGGCCATAAATGCAGCATTGCTTGCTGCGTCGATACTCGGGACGTATGAACCAACATATATGGAGGGATTACGGGCACGGCGTGAAACGATTCGAAAACAAGTGATGGAAAGTAGTGATCAGCTTGACTAAAATGATTGTTCCAGGGCAAACGATTGGCATTATTGGCGGAGGACAACTAGGAAGAATGATGGCGATCGCTGCGAAAGAGATGGGGTTTTTCGTTGCTGTACTCGATCCTACTCCACACTCTCCGTGCGCTCAAGTCGCTGACATTGAAATTGTTGCTTCATATAGCGATGAACGAGCATTATGTCAGCTAGCTGAAGTAAGTGATGTCATCACCTATGAATTTGAAAATATTGATGCGGATGCATTGAATCGATTAACAGAGAGAGGATATGTGCCTCAAGGAAGCGAGCTTCTTGCGATTACACAACATCGTTGGAAAGAAAAGCGAGCTGTTCAGTCTGCTGGCTTACCTGTTGCGCCTTATCGTCTTGTATTCAAAGAAGAGGAACTAGAGGAAGCGATTCGAGAGATAGGCATTCCATCTGTATTGAAAACGTGCCGTGGTGGATATGATGGAAAAGGGCAAGTTGTCATTCGTTGTTTAGATGATGTGCATAAAGCTCGCTCACTTTTAGCCAACGGTGAGTGTGTGTTAGAAGCATGGGTTCCTTTTGTAAAAGAATTATCCATCATCGTTGTACGCAATGTTTCTGGTGATATGGCGCTGTTTCCTGTCGTTGAAAACATTCATCGCGACAACATTTTACATGAAACGATTGCGCCGGCTCAGGTGAATGAACGCATTATCGAACAAGCTGAAACATATGCGAAACAGTTAGCCGAAGCGTTCCAACTTGTAGGGACGTTAGCAATTGAAATGTTTTTGACTAAAAACGGACAATTGTATGTGAATGAACTTGCCCCTAGACCGCACAACTCAGGTCATTATACAATAAACGGTTGTATCACATCGCAATTTCAACAACATATTCGCGCCATTTGTGATTGGCCGCTTGGCAGTACGAAATTGTTAAAACCGGCAATTATGGTCAATGTGTTAGGAGAACATGTGGATGCTGTGATTCGTAACATCGCTCAATTGGGTGAGGCACACGTTCATTTTTATGGCAAAAAAGAAGCAAAGCCGAAGCGAAAAATGGGACATATCACATGGTTGATTGACGATGTCGATGCGATGCAACGAAAAATAGACGAATTTTCCATTTGGACAGATCGGAGGATGAACGTATGATTGAACGTTACACAAGACCTGAAATGGGCGCCATTTGGACGGAAGAAAACCGTTTTCGTGCTTGGCTGGAAGTCGAAATTTTAGCATGTGAAGCATGGGCGGAGTTAGGTGTCATTCCAAAAGAAGATGTGGAAAAAATCCGCCAACACGCGTCTTTTGACATCGACCGCATAAAACAAATCGAAGAAGAGACGCGCCATGATGTTGTTGCCTTTACGCGTGCGGTATCAGAAACGCTAGGAGAAGAACGAAAATGGGTACATTATGGCCTTACGTCTACGGATGTGGTTGATACAGCATTATCATACTTATTAAAACAAGCAAATGAAATTTTATTGCGTGACTTAGAGAACTTTATTGCTGTATTAAAAGAAAAAGCGATTGAACATAAATATACGGTCATGATGGGACGGACACACGGTGTTCATGCTGAGCCAACGACGTTTGGATTAAAATTGGCGCTTTGGTATGCCGAAATGGAGCGAAACTTAGAACGTTTCAAGCAAGCAGCCGAAACGGTACGCGTTGGAAAAATTTCTGGTGCTGTTGGTACGTATGCCAATATCGATCCGTTTGTTGAGCAGTACGTATGCGAAAAACTTGGCTTACAGCCTGCGCCTATTTCGACGCAAACGTTACAGCGTGATCGTCATGCGCACTATATGGCGACGCTCGCTTTAATTGCAACATCGATTGAAAAATTTGCTGTTGAAATTCGAGGATTGCAAAAAAGTGAAACGCGGGAAGTAGAGGAGTTTTTCGCCAAAGGACAAAAAGGTTCGTCAGCGATGCCACATAAACGTAATCCGATCGGTTCAGAAAATATGACAGGAATGGCTCGCGTCATTCGTGGATATATGTTAACGGCGTATGAAAATGTACCGCTTTGGCATGAGCGTGACATTTCGCATTCGTCGGCGGAGCGCATTATTTTACCGGATGCAACGATCGCTTTAGACTACATGCTCAACCGCTTTACAAATATCGTGAAAAACTTGACCGTATTCCCAGAAAACATGAAGAAGAATATGGATCGCACGCTCGGACTTATTTATTCACAACGCGTATTGCTAGCGCTTATTGACACAGGTATGACGCGTGAGGAAGCGTATGATCTTGTACAACCAAAGGCGATGGAAGCATGGGAAAAACAAGTGCCGTTCCGCTCGTTAATTGAAGCAGACGAAGTGATTACAAGTCGTTTAACGAAGGATCAAATCGCAGATTGCTTCGATTACAATTATCATTTAAAACATGTCGATACAATTTTTCGTCGACTTGGCTTGCAATAGGTAAGGTCTTTGCCTTGCCTACAGGCTAAAAATTCCTAATATTCTGGATAAACGGGGGAGAGAACATGGAGAAGCAATACCTTCTATACGAAGGAAAGGCGAAAAAAGTGTATGCAACGAATGAGAAGCATGTATTATGGATCGAGTATAAAGATGAGGCAACAGCATTTAACGGCGAAAAAAAAGCAACGATTGTTGGGAAAGGGAGGCTAAATAACGAGATTACAAGTTTACTATTTTCCTTGTTGCATGAGGCGGGTGTAAGCAATCATTTTATTCGCAAAATATCTGATACTGAACAGCTTGTGCGACAAGTGACGATTATCCCCCTCGAAGTTGTTGTCCGCAATATCGTCGCCGGTAGTTTAGCGAAACGAATCGGTTTAGAGGAAGGAACCGTGATGAAAAAACCGATTGTAGAATTTTACTATAAAAACGACGACTTAGGCGATCCCCTATTAACGGAAGATCATATCGCTTTGTTACAGCTCGCCACTCATGATGAGCTTTTGTACATGAAACAGATGGCGTTACGCATTAACGACATTTTAACTTCCTTATTTCGTTCATGTGACTTACAGCTCGTTGACTTCAAATTAGAGTTTGGAAAAGATGAAACGGGAGCGGTATTGTTGGCGGATGAAATTTCCCCAGATACGTGTCGATTATGGGATGTACACACGAAAGAAAAATTTGATAAAGATGTATTTCGTCGTGATTTAGGAGACTTAACAGAAACATATACGAAACTTTTACAACGATTAGGAGGATTATCATGTACAAAGTAAAAGTGTATGTCACATTGCGTGAAAATGTATTAGATCCACAAGGCAATGCGGTAAAAGGAGCATTGCATAGCTTAAACTATCGTGAAGTGCAAGATGTACGGATCGGGAAGTTTATGGAGTTACTCGTCGAAAAAAGTGATCGTAACATCGATGCCGTTGTGAAAGAGATGTGTGAAAAGTTACTTGCGAATACCGTCATTGAAGATTATCGCTACGAGATTGAGGAGGTTGTCGTTCAGTGAAATTTGCGGTCGTTGTATTCCCAGGCTCCAATTGCGACGTCGATATGTATCATGCCATTTCAGATGAATTAGGGGAGGAAGTTGAATACGTTTGGCATGATGTGGATTGCTTAGATGATTTTGATGCCATTCTTTTGCCGGGCGGCTTTTCATATGGGGATTATTTACGCTCTGGAGCGATTGCGCGCTTTTCTAACGTGATGAAGGCGATCAAAAAAGCAGCCGATGAAGGCAAGCCGATTTTAGGTGTATGTAACGGATTTCAAATTTTACTTGAAGCAGGACTTCTCCCAGGTGCGATGCGACGTAACAATACGTTAACGTTTATTTGCCGTCCGATAAAGCTTCGTGTCGAAAATAACGAAACGATGTTTACATCGCAATACGAGCAAGGAGAAGTGATTACAATCCCCATTGCGCACGGAGAAGGAAACTATTATTGTGATGAACAAACGTTACAACAGCTGATCGCTAATAACCAAATTGTTTTTCGGTATGAGGGAGAAAATCCAAACGGTAGTTTATTCAACATTGCAGGCATCGTGAACGAAAAGGGAAACGTGCTTGGTATGATGCCACACCCTGAGCGAGCTGTTCATGAGTTGCTTGGAGGGGCAGACGGTTTAAAACTGTTTCAATCAATTGTGACATATTGGAGGGACGCACATGTCGTTACTACTTGAGCCAAGTCCAACAATGATTAAAGAACAGAAGATGTATCGTGATATGGGATTAACAGATGAAGAGTTTGCGATGATTGAACGTATTCTTGGACGTTTGCCTAATTATACAGAAACGGGCATTTTTTCTGTCATGTGGTCAGAACATTGTAGCTATAAAAATTCGAAACCTGTATTAAAAAAGTTTCCGACTGAAGGGAAACATGTGCTCCAAGGACCAGGAGAAGGGGCGGGTATTGTCGATATTGGAGATGGATTAGCGGTCGCATTTAAAATTGAAAGCCATAACCATCCATCTGCGATTGAGCCGTATCAAGGGGCTGCCACAGGTGTTGGGGGAATTATTCGCGATGTCTTCTCGATGGGGGCAAGACCAATTGCGTTATTAAACTCGCTCCGCTTTGGCGAATTAACGTCACCGCGTGTGAAATATTTATTCGAGCGCGTTGTCGCAGGGATTGCGGGATATGGAAATTGTGTCGGTATTCCGACCGTTGGTGGGGAAGTGCAATTTGATGCGGCGTACGAAGGAAACCCGCTTGTAAATGCGATGTGCGTCGGGGTGATTCGACATGAAGATATTCAAAAAGGAATCGCATCGGGCGTTGGAAATACAGTTATGTATGTTGGCGCGAAAACGGGGCGTGACGGCATTCATGGGGCGACATTTGCATCGGAAGAATTAACGGAACAATCTGAACAAAAACGGCCAGCTGTGCAAGTCGGGGATCCATTTATGGAAAAATTGCTTCTTGAAGCTTGTTTGGAAGTCATTCATTGCGATGCACTCGTTGGTATGCAAGATATGGGGGCGGCCGGTTTAACAAGCTCGTCGGCGGAAATGGCGAGCAAAGCAGGTTCTGGCATTGAACTAAACTTAGATCTCGTTCCACAACGGGAAACAGGAATGACACCGTATGAAATGATGCTGTCTGAATCACAAGAACGCATGCTTCTCGTTGTGAAAAAAGATCGCGAGCAAGAAATCATGGATGTATTTTCAAAATATGGACTAGAGGCAAAAGCGATCGGGCGTGTCACAGATGACCATATGTTGCGTTTGTATCATCGTGTGAAGTTGTTGCTGAAATTCCGGTTGACGCGCTGGCGAAAGATGCTCCTGTTTATCATAAACCGTCGCAAGAACCGGCGTATTATCGTGAGTTTCAAACGATGGAGTACGTACCGACAGTTGATAACTATGAAGAAACACTGCTTGCGCTGTTAAGCCAGCCGACGATTGCAAGTAAAGAATGGGTATATGAGCAATACGACTATATGGTGCGGACAAACACGGTTGTTGCTCCAGGATCTGACGCAGCTGTTTTACGCATTCGTGGCACAAATAAAGCGTTAGCGATGACAACGGATTGTAATTCTCGCTACGTGTACTTAGATCCAGAAGTCGGTGGGAAAATTGCGATTGCAGAAGCAGCAAGAAACATTGTTTGTTCTGGGGCTCAGCCACTTGCTGTCACCGATTGTTTAAATTTTGGTAATCCAGAGAAGCCTGAAATTTTTTGGCAACTTGAAAAAGCGGTAGACGGTATGAGCGAGGCGTGCCGTATACTTGAAACGCCTGTCATTAGCGGAAATGTATCGCTTTACAATGAAACGAACGGTGAAGCCATTTATCCAACACCGATTGTCGGGATGGTTGGTATCGTTGAACATGTTGACCATATTACGACGCAAGCATTTAAACAACCTGGTGATTTGATTTATATCATTGGGGAGGCAAAGCAAGAATTTGGCGGAAGCGAGTTGCAAAAATGGTTAACAGGCCGTATTTTCGGTAAAGCCCCAACGATTGATTTACATGTGGAAGTGAAACGACAACAACAACTTCTCACTGCCATTCGAGCAGGAGTAGTGGCGTCCGCTCACGATGTATCAGAAGGGGGCTTAGCGGTTGCCCTTGCGGAATGTGTAATGAGCGCACAAGGTTTAGGGGCGCGTGTGGAAATGAAAGGTGATGTCGTGGCTGAATTGTTTAGCGAGACACAATCACGTTTTATTGTTTCTGTGAAAAAAGAGCATCAACAAATGTTTGAGCGACTTGTTCAAGCGGTACGTATCGGGGAAGTGACCAATGACGGAACGCTCCATGTGACAGCTGAGGATACGTGCATTCTCCACGTTCCAGTAGAAACGATGCGAAATGTATGGAAAGGAGCTATTCCATGCTTGCTGAAATCAAAGGATTAAATGAAGAATGCGGAATTTTTGGCATTTGGGGACATGAAGAAGCAGCGACGTTGACATATTACGGACTGCACAGTTTACAACATCGCGGGCAAGAAGGTGCAGGAATTGTCGTTGGAGGGAATGGAACGCTACAATTCCATAAAGGGCTTGGTTTAGTGACGGAAGTATTTGGTCGCGGAGAGTTAGAAAAGCTGACGGGCATGGCTGCGATCGGCCACGTTCGTTACTCTACTGCTGGTGGGGGCGGATATGCTAACGTTCAGCCGCTCCTGTTCCGTTCCCAAGGCGGTAGTTTGGCGCTTGCGCATAATGGGAACTTAGTCAATGCCGATGAATTGCGCTTTCGTTTAGAGCAACAAGGAAGCATTTTTCAAACGACGTCTGACACAGAGGTACTTGCTCATTTAATTAAGCGTAGTGATGAACCGATTTTAAAAGAACGAATTAAGGAAGCTTTAACGCATTTACGCGGCGCTTTTGCTTTTCTTGTTTTAACAGAAACAGAAATGTATATTGCACTTGATCCACATGGTTTCCGTCCTTTATCACTTGGACGTTTAGGCGAGGCGTATGTAGTTGCATCAGAAACGTGTGCATTTGATGTCATTGGTGCGACATATGAGCGGGAAGTGGAGCCGGGAGAGCTCATTATGATTAATAAACAAGGAATTCGTTCCGAGCGTTTCGCTCCTAAAGTAGCTCGCTCCATTTGTAGTATGGAATATATTTATTTCGCTCGCCCGGACAGCAATGTGGACGGCATTAACATTCATACAGCGCGGAAAAATCTTGGCAAGCGGTTAGCATTTGAAGCGCCTGTTGAAGCAGACGTTGTTACAGGGGTGCCGGATTCGAGCATTTCGGTAGCCATTGGTTATGCGGAGGCAACAGGCATTCCATATGAGTTAGGGTTAATTAAAAATCGGTATGTTGGACGGACATTTATTCAGCCGTCGCAGGCACTTCGTGAACAAGGTGTAAAAATGAAATTATCGCCTGTCCGTGGAGTTGTAGCTGGGAAGCGGGTTGTCATGGTCGATGATTCCATCGTACGTGGAACGACGAGCAAGCGTATCGTGCGCATGCTTCGTGAGGCAGGAGCGACCGAAGTGCACGTACGCATTAGCTCACCACCGATTACGCACCCATGTTTTTATGGCATCGATACATCAACGAAAGAAGAGCTTATTGCGGCTAACCATACGATCGAACAAATTCGACAACTCATTGAAGCGGACTCTCTTGCTTTTTTAAGTCCAGAAGGGCTTTTGCAAGCGATTGGGAGACCAAACGATTCAGCAAACTGCGGGCAATGTTTAGCTTGTTTTACAGGACAATATCCGACGAAGTTGGGAGGAGAGCGCGTTGGCACATGTGTACAAACAAGCCGGTGTGAATATTGAAGCGGGATATGAAGCGGTAGAGCGGATGAAAAAACATGTCGCCAAAACTGCCCGAATCGGTGCACTTGGAAGCTTAGGTGGTTTTGGAGGAATGTTTGACCTCTCTTCGCTCGGATATAAACAACCTGTCCTTGTATCTGGAACGGACGGTGTAGGGACGAAGCTCATGCTTGCATTCGCTTTAGATCAGCACGATACGATCGGAATCGATTGCGTAGCGATGTGCGTAAACGATATTGTCGTACAAGGAGCAGAGCCACTTTTTTTCCTTGACTACATCGCTTGCGGAAAAGCGATACCAGAAAAAATTGAGAGCATTGTGGAAGGAATAGCTGATGGCTGTGTCGAAGCTGGGTGTGCGCTTATCGGGGGCGAAACGGCGGAAATGCCGGGTATGTATCCCGAAGATGAATACGATGTAGCTGGGTTTGCCGTTGGAGTAGTGGAAAAAGAAAAACTTGTTACAGGAGATGCGATTGCTCCTGGCGATGTGCTGATCGGTTTAGCTTCGACCGGCTTGCATAGCAACGGATATTCACTCGTTAGAAAAATTATAAAAGATGCGAATTTGAAGTTGGATCACGTATATGAACCATTTTCTCGAACGCTTGGTGAAGAACTATTGACCCCTACACGCATTTATGTTCGGGCAGTACTTGAAGCGTTAAAACAATTCCATATCAAAGGGATGGCGCATATTACAGGAGGAGGTTTTATCGAAAACATTCCACGTATGTTGCCGAATGGATTGCAAGCTGAAATCGATTACGGTTCATGGCCGATTCCATCCATTTTTAACTTTTTACAACAACACGGACAGCTACGACGAATCGATATGTTCAATATTTTTAATATGGGTATCGGGTTTGTATTAGCGGTTGATAGCCGTGTTGTGCCAGACGTTGTACAGTTGCTTGAAGCGTGTGGAGAAGAGGCGTACATTATCGGTCGTGTAAAAGAAGGAACGGGTGTATCATTTGCTGGAGGAAAAATCGAATGAAGCGGATAGCTATTTTTGCTTCAGGAAGCGGCACGAATTTTCAAGCGATCGTTGATGCCGTAAAAAAAGGGGATATACAAGCAGAGGTGGCGCTTCTTGTATGTGATCGACCGGAAGCGAAAGTGATTGAACGAGCGATGCATGAACACGTGCCGATATTTGTTTTTAACCCTAAACAATATGAAACAAAACAACAATTTGAACGTGAGATTTTACAACAACTGCACCAAAAAGAAATTGACTTAGTTGTTCTTGCTGGTTATATGCGGCTTATCGGTCCAACGCTTTTACAGGCATATCCGAACAGAATTGTAAACATTCATCCCTCTCTTTTGCCGGCGTTTCCAGGAAAAGATGCGATTGGCCAAGCGTATCGCTACGGTGTGAAAGTGACAGGGGTGACGGTGCATTACGTTGATGAAGGAATGGATACGGGACCAATTATTGCGCAACGGGCACTATATATTGATGACGGAGAACCATTAGAAAGCGTTGAGTGCCGCATTCATGAAATTGAACATGTGTTGTATCCGCAAGTCATTCAACAATTGTTGACGGAGAAAGGGAGTACAAAGGATGAAAAGACGAGCAATTATTAGCGTGTCAAATAAAAAAGGGATTGTCACATTTGCTAAGCAACTAGCAGAGCTTGGAGTAGAAATCATTTCAACAGGTGGTACAAAGCGTGTATTGGCAGAGCATGGTGTTCCGGTCATAAGCATTTCTGATGTGACAAACTTTCCAGAAATTTTAGATGGGCGCGTAAAAACACTACATCCAAATATTCACGGTGGGCTGTTAGCTGTTCGAGATGACGAAACACATCAACAGCAGCTGCAGGCACACGACATCACGCCAATCGACTTTGTTGTTGTCAATTTATATCCGTTTCAAGAAACGATTGCAAATCCGAACGTGACGCTGATGGAAGCGATTGAACAGATTGATATTGGCGGACCGACGATGCTTAGAGCAGCGGCGAAAAATCACGCTTATGTGACAGCGGTTGTGGATCCAGCTGATTATCACTTAGTCATTGAACAGCTAAAACAATATGGCGAAGTATTGCTTGAGACGAGACGGGCATTAGCTGCGAAAGTATTTCGCCATACTGCAGCATATGATGCGATGATTGCGCAATATTTGACTAACATTGTTGGAGAAACGTATCCGGAAACGATGACAATGACGTTTGTGAAAAAACAATCGTTACGATACGGTGAAAATCCGCATCAAACGGCTGCATTTTACGAAAAACCGCTCAGCTCACCATTTTCTATTGCAGCAGCAAAGCAGTTGCATGGAAAAGAACTGTCGTACAACAACATTAACGATGCGAACGCAGCGCTACAAATTGTTGCAGAATTTGTCGAGCCAGCAGCGGTGGCGGTGAAGCATATGAATCCGTGTGGAGTGGGTGTCGGTGAAACGATTGCGGAAGCGTTTCAAAAAGCTTATGAGGCTGATCCGACGTCGATTTTTGGCGGCATTGTGGCGTTAAATCGTGAAGTTGATGAACAAATGGCTGCGAAATTACATGACATTTTTTTAGAAATTGTTATCGCTCCGTCATTTACAGAACAAGCGCTAGAAATTTTAACGAGAAAGAAAAACATTCGTTTGTTAACGGTCAATTTTGAAGCAGAAAGGAAAAAAGAACCATTTGTCGTATCGGTACGTGGTGGATTGCTTGTTCAAGACGAAGACACGTATACAATTGATGATGCGACATTGCAAGTTGTTACAGAAAGAAAACCGACAGAAGAAGAATGGTCGAATTTAACGTTTGCTTGGCGCGTTGTAAAACACGTGAAATCAAACGCCATTGTACTCGCGAAAAACGGAATGACGATTGGTGTCGGCGCTGGACAAATGAACCGTGTAGGTGCGGCAAAAATCGCAATAGAACAAGCCGGCGATCGTGCGAAAGGAGCTGTATTAGCCTCTGATGCGTTTTTCCCGATGAGTGATACCGTTGAGGCAGCTGCACAGGCGGGAGTGACTGCCATTATTCAACCGGGCGGTTCGATTCGCGATGAAGATTCTATTCAAAAAGCAAATGAATACGGTATTGCGATGGTATTTACAGGAGTACGCCATTTTAAACATTAAAGGAGGCGGCAAAGGATGAAAGTGCTCATTATCGGGCGTGGAGGTCGCGAACATGCACTTGTATGGAAAGTAGCCCAAAGCCCGCTTGTCACTCGTGTATATGTGGCGCCAGGAAACGATGGGATGAATAGTATTGCTACGCGCGTTCCGATTGCGGAAACAAATGTCGAGGCGCTCGTGCAATGGGCGAAAAAAGAAGCAATCGATTTGACGATCGTTGGTCCGGAAGCTCCGTTGTTAGCGGGCATTGTCGATCGTTTCGAAAATGAAGGATTGCGCATTTTCGGTCCAAAACAGCAAGCGGCATTGATTGAAGGAAGTAAAGCGTTTGCAAAGGAAATGATGAGAAAGTACAACATCCCGACGGCAAATTATGCGACGTTTACAAATTACGATGAAGCCGTTCAATATGTACATGAGCAAGGAGCCCCAATTGTGATTAAAGCGGATGGACTTGCAGCAGGAAAAGGTGTCACGGTAGCAATGACGATCGACGAAGCACTTCATGCGTTGCATGATATAATGGTCGCCAAAAAGTTCGGTGAAGCTGGTGCCCAAGTTGTCATTGAGCAATATTTACAAGGTGAAGAATTTTCCTTGATGACGTTTGTGCATGGAGAACGAGTGTATCCAATGGTTATCGCTCAAGATCATAAACGCGCGTTCGATGACGATCAAGGACCGAACACAGGAGGGATGGGCGCGTATTCCCCTGTTCCGCAAATTAGTGAACAAATGGTGCATGAAGCGGTTGAAACAATTGTGAAACCGATCGCGAAGGCGCTGAAACAAGAAGGGTGTGCATTTACAGGATTTTTATATGCCGGCTTAATTGCAACCGAACAAGGACCGAAAGTAATAGAGTTTAATGCACGATTTGGCGACCCGGAAGCACAAGTGATTTTACCGCGGTTACAAAATGATCTTGTTGAGGTCATTGTCTCGCTTTTGGAAGATCGACCGATCACGTTGCATTGGAGTGACGAAGCAAC
The DNA here is from genome assembly GCA_002243705.1 of Anoxybacillus flavithermus. GTDB lineage: Bacteria > Bacillota > Bacilli > Bacillales > Anoxybacillaceae > Anoxybacillus > Anoxybacillus flavithermus. The sequence goes on along the minus strand of CP020815.1, from coordinate 268,810 downwards.
GATTGGGGTTGTGTTGGCGGCGAAAGGATATCCTGAACAATATGAAAAAGATGCTGTTATTCGTGGTCTAGAACGTATAACGAGAGCACAAATTTTCCACGCTGGCACAAAACGTGTGGACGATGACTGGGTAACAGATGGGGGACGAGTGCTCCTTGTTGTGGCGAGTGGGAACACGTTGAAAGAAGCACAACGTCTTGTGTATGAACAAATTCGACACATTGACTGTGCCCAACTTTTTTATCGACGTGATATTGGCAATAAAGCTATCGCGCACGTCGCTTGCGAACGTATACAAAACTAAGAGCAACGATGCTGCCAATTAAAAGAATAAGAATAAAGAACGTATCTGTTATATATTCAGCAATCATACTTTTTCTCCTTTCCCCCCTTGTATACGTACAAGGGGGTTATTGTTACGAAGGGTTAACTGGCTCAATCGGAATCGCTTTCTCTTTCTCATTGTTGCTGTCACAATGGCATTGATATCGTTCAAACAAAGCCATCACAGGACAAAAACGAACGATACCTTCTGCGATTTTCATCGCAGCGAGCATCATGACCCAAATATACGATTCACGCCACGGTTTGCGAGAAAAATTGGCAGTTGCCCAAGCTAGCATTGTAAATCCGCATGTGATGCGAATCATCGCATTGATGATACCGATGTTTTGTTTCATATTCATCCTCCTTTTTGTTTGTGAAATTTGCTTTCATCCGTTAAAATGTGTATAGACGATGGTACGATTTAGGAGGAAAGCGATCATGATGGAAAAACGATATCGATGGAAAAACGAACAAATTCGCCAACACGTTGCTGTTGTTGACGGAAAGCAAGCGCCAACAAAAGTGTTAATGAACGCAACGTATTTACATCCATACATACGTCAATGGGTACAAGGAAACGTTTGGGTTTACGATGACCGAATTGTATATGTCGGTCCAAATAAACCGAAGCAGCTCGATTCATGCGAAGTAGTGGACTGCTCGAATCAAGTGCTTGTTGCTGGCTATATGGAGCCACATGCTCACCCGTTTCAGTTATATAATCCCCATACGTTAGCGGAATATGCAGCTCAGCACGGTACAACAACACTTATTAACGACAATTTATTCCTTTTTTTACAATTGACAAAAAAGAAAGCGTTTTCTTTTTTGTCTGAGATGGAAAAACAACCGGTGACGATGTATTGGTGGTGCCGACTGGATCCACAAACAGAAATGAACGGAGAAGAATATTTCTTTTCATATAAAAACATGAAAGATTGGCTGGAAAATGATGCGGTATTACAAGTTGGCGAATTGACAGGATGGCCAAAGCTGTTAGAAGGGGACGATTTCATTCTCCATTGGATACAAGAAGCGAAAAAGATTGGCAAAAAAGTGGAAGGTCATTTTCCGGGAGCTTCAGACCGAACGTTAACAAAAATGAAATTGTTTGGTGCTGATGCGGACCATGAAGCGATGACTGGAAGTGATGTGTATAAACGTTTCATGCAAGGCTATACCGTATCATTGCGCCATTCGTCCATTCGTCCTGATTTGCCGACGTTGCTTAAAGAAATGAGACAATGCGGCATTCATCATTACGATCATTGCATGTTTACGACAGATGGCTCAACGCCTGCGTTTTATGAAAATGGAATGATCGATGAAATGATTCGCATTGCATTACAAGAAGGAGTAAGCGATATTGATGCATATAGCATGGCCACATGGAACGTTGCTCGTTATTATAATATCGATCATTTGCACGGAAGCATTACTCCGGGACGCATTGCACACATTAACATTCTTGAACATGCTTCTAATCCGACTCCTATTTCTGTTTTAGCGAGTGGACAATGGGTCAAACGTGACGGTGTACCTGTCGCTGCTTTTCCAACAGTTAATTGGGATGTACACGGCCTTGCGCCACTTTCGCTATGTTGGAACTTACAGATGGATGATTTACAGTTTTCAATGCCGTTAGGGATGTATATGGAAAACTCGGTCATTATTAAGCCATATTCGATTTCGATTGATACATCTGCTGATGAGCTATCAACGGATCACGATGAAAGCTTTTTAATGCTTATTGATCGCAACGGAAAATGGCGTGTAAACACCGTATTAAAAGGGTTTGCGACACATGTGCAGGCGCTTGTTAGCTCGTATTCAAATACAGGAGATATTCTTTTGATCGGAAAAAGTAAACGCGATTTATTGGTTGCATTTGAACGGATGAAACAAATCGGTGGCGGTATTGTCCTTTGCGAACATGAAGAAATCATTCATGAAGTCCCGCTTCCTTTAGGCGGATTAATGTCAGATAAGCCGATGAAAATGTTGATGGAAGAAGAAAAAATGCTTGGTGAACTGTTGCGAGCGCGCGGTTATGCGTTTGCGGATCCAATTTACACCTTGCTTTTTTTATCATCGACACATTTGCCGTATATTCGCATTACACCGAAAGGAATTTACGATGTCATGCATAAAACAGTACTCTTTCCGACAATAATGCGTTAAAATATAAAAGAGAAGGGAATGAAAGGTTGGGTTCATGTTGCGGCGATTACTTTTTGGATTGATCATCATGACGGTGTTTATGTTCGGCACCGGATGTCAACGTCCACAATCAAATGTAGAAGAAAACGAATCCCCACCAAAAACAGTTGAACAACGAAATGAACAAAAAACAGAAGAGACAACATGGACATTTCCGTTAACAGGCATGCCAGCAAAAGAAAAAGCGATGCAACGTGCGGTTGCGGTGATGATTAATAACTATCCTGCCGCTCGGCCACAGTCGGGGTTACATAAAGCAGACATTGTGTATGAAGTGCTTGCTGAAGGAGATATTACAAGGTTTTTAGCGATTTATCAAAGTGAACAGCCTGATATGATCGGTCCTGTTCGAAGCGCAAGAGATTATTTTATTCAATTAAGCAACGGCTTTCATGCGCTATATGTATGCCATGGTTGGAGTCCAGAGGCCCAAACATTATTAAAGTCTGGTGCGGCGGATTATGTAAATGGACTGTTTTACGATGGCACGCTATTTTGGCGAGATCGTTCACGAAAGGCACCACACAACTCGTATATTTCCTTTGAAAACATTAAAAAAGGGGCTGAAAAAAACGGCTACGTTTTCGAAGAAGAGGTAAAACCGCTACCATTTTTCACAAACGATTTGACAAACGCTGTAAAGGCGACGAATATTGATGTGGTGTACTCCAAACGATCGTATGCTCACGTTCATTATACATATGACGGAATGAAATACGTTCGCTCGAGTGGCGGTGAGTTGACGGTAGATCGGGAGACGAATACACCGATTGCGGTAGAAAATGTGTTTGTGATTGAAACAACACATCGAATTATTGACGACTATGGTCGAAGAGACATTGACTTTACATCAGGTGGAAAAGGGTATTTATTTCAAGAAGGAACGGTGCAGGAAGTGGAGTGGAAAAATATTGACGGACGCCTCCTTCCTTATAAAGACGGTGTTCCGCTCGGATTTACCCGAGGAAAAACGTGGATTCAAGTCGTTCCGGACTTAAAGCAAGTACAATATGAATAGGGGGACGTATATGCAAATTAATAAATTGCGAGGCAGAGAGCTTGACCAATTATTTCGCGCGATTTTGTCATTGAAAGATTTAGAAGAATGTTATCGTTTTTTCGATGATTTATGTACCGTCAATGAAATACAAGCGCTTGCGCAACGGTTGGAAGTAGCTCGCATGTTGCGCGAAGGATATACGTATCATAAAATTGAAACAGAAACAGGGGCAAGCACAGCGACGATTTCGCGCGTAAAACGTTGCTTAAACTACGGAAATGATGCGTATGCGATGGCACTCGATCGCATTTATAATGAACAACAAGAGGAGGCTGGCTCACAATGAGTCAGCTTCTTTTTACGATGTTTTGTTATGATTTTTGTTATAATGAGATGAGGTGAAAAAACATGAATGAGATAACAACATGGCGTCATGTGTTTAAATTAGATCCGAATAAAGAAATAACAGATGAACAATTAGAACAAGTATGCGAATCAGGAACGGATGCGATCATTGTGGGCGGAACAGACGGTGTGACGCTTGAAAACGTCATCGATTTGCTTGCGCGCGTGCGCCGTTTTTCCGTTCCATGTGCATTAGAAGTATCAAATATTGAGGCGATTACACCTGGGTTTGACTATTATTTCATTCCAATGGTGCTCAATAGCCGTGATCTGACTTGGTTAATTGATTTGCATCACGAAGCGGTCAAACAGTTTGGTGACTTAATTAATTGGGAAGAACTGTTTGTTGAAGGGTATTGTATTTTAAATGACGAATGTAAAGCGGCATCATTAACAAGTGCACGAACGAATGTAACAGAAGAAGATGTTATTGCGTATGCTCGAATGGCGGAACATATGTACCATTTTCCAATTTTTTATATGGAATATAGCGGGCGATACGGAGATGTGGCGCTTGTAGAGAAAGTGAAACGGACGCTAGAACGCACCCGTTTGTTTTATGGCGGTGGCATTCATACCCCTGAACAAGCGAAAGAGATGGCGATGTGGGCGGATACAGTTGTTGTTGGAAACGCTATTTATACAAATTTACAAATGGCGTTACAAACAGTCGAAGCGGTAAAAGGAAAATCGGCATAAATGGAGAATAAAAAAGAGAACATATGTTTTGGTGGTGAAAAAATGAGTATGTCAGCGCATATGCTGTTGGAAGGATTAAATGAAAAACAAAAAGAGGCTGTGAAAACGACAGAAGGTCCGCTTTTAATCATGGCGGGAGCAGGAAGTGGCAAAACGCGCGTATTAACGCATCGCATCGCCTATTTAATGGCGGAAAAAGGCGTTGCTCCGTGGAACATTTTAGCGATTACGTTTACAAACAAAGCCGCACGTGAAATGAAAGAACGCGTGGAGCGCATCGTCGGAAAGCAAGCGGAAGATATATGGATTTCGACGTTTCATTCGATGTGCGTCCGCATTTTACGACGTGACATCGATCGCATTGGCATTCATGCGAACTTTTCTATTTTAGACCCGACCGATCAATTATCGGTGTTAAAACATATTTTAAAAGATCGCAATATTGATCCGAAAAAATATGATCCACGTGCGCTTTTAGGTGCGATTAGTAGCGCGAAAAACGATTTGGTGACACCAGAAAAATATGCCGAACAAGCAGCAAACCCATATGAAAAGCTTGTAGCGGAAGTGTATCAAGAATATCAAAAACGATTGTTGCGCAATCATGCGCTTGATTTTGATGATTTAATTATGACGACGATCCAATTATTTCAACGCGTTCCGGAAGTGTTGGAATATTATCAACGAAAGTTTCAATACATTCATGTCGATGAATATCAAGATACGAACCGTTCGCAATATTTGCTTGTGAACATGCTTGCAAAACGTTTTCAAAACTTATGTGTCGTCGGGGATTCCGATCAGTCCATTTATCGTTGGCGCGGTGCCGACATTAGCAACATTTTATCGTTTGAAAAAGACTATCCGAATGCGAAAGTGATTTTGCTTGAACAAAATTACCGCTCAACGAAGCGGATTTTACAGGCAGCGAATGCGGTCATTGAACATAACACGCAACGAAAACCGAAAAAACTTTGGACAGAAAATAGTGAAGGACATGCGCTTGTCTATTACGAGGCGATGACGGAAGTCGATGAAGCGCAATTTGTCGTTGGAAAAATTAAAGAATATGTTGATGCCGGAAAACGAACGTATAAAGATTTTGCAGTTTTATATCGGACGAATGCGCAATCGCGCGTGCTTGAAGAAATGTTATTGAAGGCAAACATTCCATATAAAATTGTCGGTGGGTTAAAATTCTATGACCGGAAAGAAATTAAGGACATTTTAGCGTATTTACGTTTAATCGCGAATCCAAACGATGACATTAGTTTCACGCGCATTATTAACGTACCAAAGCGCGGCATAGGGGCATCGACAATTGATAAAATTGCAGCATATGCTTCGAGTCAAGGGATATCGATGTTTGATGCGCTTGGTTCCATTGAAGAAATTGGGATTAGCGCTCGCATCGCTGCACCGCTCGTACAATTTCGCGAACAAATTCATCATTGGAGCCAAATGCAACACTATTTATCTGTAACCGAGCTTGTGGAAGATGTGCTCGATCGCTCGGGTTACCGCGATATGCTTCGCGAAGAAAAAACGTTAGAAGCACATAGCCGACTAGAAAACATTGATGAGTTTTTATCAGTGACTCAACATTTTGAACAAGTAAATGAAGATAAGTCGCTCGTTGCCTTTTTGACAGACTTGGCGCTTGTAGCAGATATCGACCAGCTTGATAATGATAGCGAAGGACAAACAAATGATGCGGTCGTTTTAATGACACTCCATTCAGCCAAAGGATTAGAGTTTCCTGTCGTCTTTTTAGTCGGGCTGGAAGAAGGGATCTTCCCACATAACCGTTCATTAAATGATGAAGATGAAATGGAAGAAGAGCGTCGTTTGGCGTATGTCGGCATTACTCGTGCTGAAGAAAAATTGTTTTTAACGCGCGCCCATATGCGTACGCTATTTGGACAAACGCATGTCAATGCCCCATCTCGTTTTATTGATGAAATTCCTGAAGAATTGATTGAATATGCGCATAAACGAGTGAAAAAATCATCCGCATCTGTGCGTCCATCTACTGCTTCGCAAGGGGAATGGCGCGTGGGGGATAAAGTGAGTCATAAAGTATGGGGAGTTGGCACAATCGTTCGTGTCAAAGAAAGCGATGGCGATCAAGAACTAGATGTTGCTTTTTCAAGCCCAATTGGAATTAAACGACTATTGGCGAAATTTGCTCCGATTACGAAAGTGTAGAAAGGATGAAGAACGTGGCACAACACGACGTCGAAAAGCAAATAGCCGAATTGCGCGAACAAATTGAAAAACATAATTACGCATATTACGTGTTAGATCAACCGTCTATTTCTGATGCTGAGTATGATGAATTAATGAGGAAATTAATGGATTTAGAGGAGCAATATCCACAATATAAAACGCCGGACTCTCCGTCGCAGCGCGTTGGTGGTGCCCCATTAGAAGCGTTTCGAAAAGTGACCCACCGTGTGCCGATGCTTAGTTTAAGCAACGCTTTCAATGAAGGGGATTTGCGAGATTTTGATCGCCGTGTTCGTCAAGAAGTTGGCGATGTGCGTTACGTATGTGAATTGAAAATTGATGGTTTAGCGGTGTCGCTGCGCTATGAAGACGGTTATTTTGTACAAGGGGCGACGCGTGGCGATGGAACGACTGGTGAAGATATTACCGAGAATTTAAAGACGATTCGCTCGTTGCCGCTTCGATTACGGAAACAAGTGACCATTGAGGTGCGTGGCGAAGCGTATATGCCACGAAAATCGTTTGAAAAATTAAATGAAAAGCGAAAAATGAACGGGGAAGAATTGTTTGCGAATCCGCGTAACGCGGCAGCTGGCTCGCTTCGACAGCTTGATCCGAAAGTTGCTGCTTCCCGTCAATTAGACATATTTGCGTACCACGTCGTCAACGCAGAGGAGCTCGGAATTTTGTCACATAGCGCAGCGCTTAATTATTTAGATGAGCTTGGATTTAAAACAAATCCAGCGCGACAAGTATGTGAAACGATTGATGATGTGCTTTCTTATATCGAACAATGGCATGAACGACGTGCGTCATTGCCGTATGATATTGATGGAATCGTCATTAAAGTAGACGCATTTGCGCAGCAAAAGCAACTCGGAGCGACAGCAAAAAGTCCGCGCTGGGCGATTGCTTACAAATTTCCTGCTGAAGAAGTTGTCACGCAACTTGTTGATATTGAGCTAAGTGTCGGTCGGACAGGCGTGGTGACACCGACAGCCATTTTGCAGCCGGTACGTGTGGCAGGAACGATCGTGCAACGCGCATCACTTCATAATGAAGACTACATTCGTGAAAAAGATATTCGTCTCGGCGATTACGTTGTCATAAAAAAAGCAGGCGATATTATTCCAGAGGTTGTTTGTTCGTTACCAGAGCGACGGACAGGAAAAGAAGAGCCATTCGATATGCCAACCCATTGCCCAGCATGCGCAAGTAAACTTGTTCGACTGGATGATGAAGTTGCCCTTCGCTGCGTGAATCCACAATGTCCGGCACAAATTCGAGAAGGGCTTATTCATTTCGTTTCACGTCAAGCGATGAACATTGATGGACTAGGAGAAAAAGTCATTGCTCAACTATTTGAGCATCGTCTCGTTCGCAGCGTAGCAGATTTGTACACGTTAACGAAAGACGAGCTTGTTGCATTAGAACGAATGGGGGAAAAATCAGCAACAAACTTACTGCAAGCGATTGAAGCGTCGAAACAAAATTCACTTGAGCGCTTATTGTTTGGTCTCGGTATTCGCCATGTTGGCGCAAAAGCGGCAAAAACGTTAGCGGAACATTTTGAAACGATGGAGCGACTCCAACAAGCGACAAAAGAAGAGTTAATGGCCATTCACGAAATCGGTGAGAAAATGGCGGATTCGATCGTCACGTATTTTTCAAAAGAAGAAGTGAAGCAGCTGCTTGAACGTTTGCGGGCATATGGTGTCAATATGACATATAAAGGAGCAAAACAGACAATCGATATAAGCTCAACGTTTGCTGGGAAGACGTTTGTTTTAACAGGCACGTTGCAATCGATGTCGCGTAACGAAGCAAAAGAAAAAATTGAGACACTAGGCGGAAAAGTGACAGGGAGCGTCAGTAAAAAAACAGACGTTGTTGTTGTCGGTGAAGACGCTGGGTCAAAACTAGAGAAGGCGAAACAGCTTGGTATTACGATTTGGGATGAAGCGCGTTTTCTTCAAGAAATACAACAATCAAAGCAGGTGTGAACGATGAAAAAGTGGATCATATTGCTTGCTTGTATGCTTCTTACTTTGTCAGCATGCGCTCCAAAATTTAATCAAGAAGAGCAAGTAGTGCAAGAGACAGATAATAAAAAACAAAAGGCGATTATTCCAAAGTACAACATTTCTAATTCGTATTATCGCACAATTTTACCGTTTCAACCCGGCGAAGCGCGCGGGCTTGTCGTTGAAAATGTGAATACAAGATTGGATATGGATGAATTTGAACTTGGTTTAATGCGCATTGCACAAGAGAAATTTTCTCCATCGCAATATTTATTTCAACAGGGACAATATTTAGATCGAAAAACGATTGAGTCATGGCTTAAACGAAAGCAAGGAAATGGCGAAGGGTTGAATCCTGCTCTAGGAAATGCAGGGACAAATGAAGAAAAAAATAAAAAACATCCACTCTACATTTCACATATTTTAGAGCATAACTACTTAGTGAAAACAGAAAAAGATAAAGTGCAATTAGGCGGAGTTGTCATCGGGCTTGCGATGAATTCTGTTCATTACTATGAGACAGAAGAGGGGTATCCGCGCGAAGTAAAAATCTCGAAAAGTGATATGGACAAAGAAGGAAAAAAAGCAGCGGCGGAAATTGTTTCTCGCTTACGTCAAATCGATGGATTAAAGGAAGTGCCGATTGTTGTTGGTTTATTTGAGCAACAACCAAAATCGTCTATCGTTCCAGGACACTTTTTTGCGGTTGGTTATGTTGATAAGGGAAGTAACGATATTCAAGATTGGGAAAAAATAAATGAAGAATATTATGTGTTTCCATCGGATGAAGCGGAAAAAAATCATCGCGATGATTTAGTGAAATTTTTAAATTTAAAATCCGATATTGAAGAATTTTTCCCGAATTATACTGGAGTGATCGGCAGGGCGTTTTATCGCGATGACCAATTGCAACAATTGACAATTGATATTGTGATGCAGTTTTACGGAAAAGCAGAAGTCATCGGATTTACGCAATACGTCACAGGTCTTCTTATGGAAAAAATGCCTGATTACATGCCGATTTCTGTTTACATTTCTTCGGTGCGTGGACCGGAGAGCATCATTATAAAAAATCCAGATCAAAATGAGCCATTCGTTCACATCTATCAACCATAACATTTGAATACGGATCGTTCATCCGTTAGAATGGAATTGTGTGTATGAAAACGCTTTTGTAATTTCAACAAAGGGGGCTTACATATGGTACAACCTTACAAACATGAACCATTTACAGATTTTACAGTCGAAGCAAACAAAAAAGCGTTTGAAGAAGGATTAAAAACGGTGCAAGCCTATCTCGGTCAAGATTATCCGCTTGTCATTGGTGGCGAGCGCGTCATGACAGAAGATAAAATTGTTTCTATCAATCCAGCAAATAAAACAGAAGTGGTTGGTCGCGTAGCGAAAGCCAATAAAGATTTAGCAGAAAAAGCGATGCAAACAGCAGATGCCGCATTCAAATGGTGGAGCAAAACGAAGCCAGAAATGCGCGCCGACATTTTATTCCGTGCGGCAGCGATTGTGCGCCGTCGCAAACATGAGTTTTCCGCGTTGCTTGTGAAAGAAGCAGGGAAACCATGGAAAGAAGCAGATGCAGATACTGCGGAAGCGATTGACTTTATGGAATATTATGCTCGCCAAATGTTGAAGTTAAAAGACGGCATTCCTGTTGAGAGCCGTCCAGGAGAAACAAATCGCTTCTTTTACATTCCACTTGGCGTTGGCGTCGTCATTTCACCGTGGAACTTCCCATTTGCGATTATGGCGGGAACGACGGTTGCAGCGCTTGTAACAGGAAATACGGTGCTTTTAAAACCAGCAAGTGCAACGCCAGTCGTGGCGTATAAATTCGTGGAAGTGTTAGAAGAGGCGGGCCTTCCAGCAGGTGTATTAAACTACATTCCAGGAAGCGGTGCGGAAGTAGGTGATTATTTAGTCGACCATCCGCGCACACGTTTCATTAGCTTCACAGGTTCTCGCGACGTTGGTATTCGTATTTATGAGCGTGCGGCTAAAGTACACCCAGGACAAATTTGGCTCAAGCGCGTCATTGCAGAAATGGGCGGAAAAGACACAATCGTTGTTGACAAAGAAGCAGATTTAGAATTAGCGGCACAATCGATCGTCGCGTCAGCTTTTGGCTTCTCTGGTCAAAAGTGCTCGGCATGCTCGCGTGTTGTCGCGCTTGAAGACGTGTATGACCAAGTATTAAACCGCGTCGTCGAGTTAACGAAGCAATTAAAAGTTGGCAACCCAGAAGAACAAAGCACGTTTATGGGACCAGTGATCGACCAATCGGCGTACAACAAAATTATGGAATATATCGAAATTGGGAAACAAGAAGGCAAGCTTATGACAGGCGGTGAAGGAGACGACTCGAAAGGCTTCTTCATTCAGCCGACGGTGTTTGCGGATCTCGATCCGAAAGCGCGCATTATGCAAGAAGAAATTTTCGGGCCTGTTGTGGCGTTTACGAAAGCGAAAGACTTCGATCATGCGCTTGAAATTGCCAATAATACCGAATATGGCTTAACAGGTGCCGTCATTTCAAACAACCGCTTTAACTTAGAAAAAGCGCGTGAACAGTTCCATGTTGGTAATCTTTACTTTAACCGCGGTTGCACAGGCGCGATCGTCGGCTACCATCCATTTGGCGGGTTCAATATGTCTGGAACAGACTCGAAAGCAGGCGGTCCAGACTACTTACTTCTTCATATGCAAGCAAAAACAGTATCTGAAATGTTTTAATGGAAAACCCCTCTTGGCGAAAATGCTAAGAGGGGTTTAAAGTATACATCCTTCATATAATATAGAAGCGGGTGGTGATGGGCGATTGGGTAAAAAGATGTACGGATTAAAAGAGCAAACATTTTACAACCTCATTTGTGTGTTTCAAAATTATGCGAACATCATTGAAAAAGTGATTTTGTTCGGATCAAGGGCAAGAGGCGATTATAAAGAAACGTCGGACATCGATATTGCGATTAAGTTTAGAAGCCATAACGACCAGCTGCACCGCATTCAAGACGATTTAGCAGAAGCAAATATCATTTATACTGTGGATGCTATTGATTATGAAAAGATTAGTAATGAAAAACTCAAATCGTATATTGATCTCGAAGGAAAGACAATTTTTTTAACGAATGAACGAGGGGAGGCAGTTGCGACAATGAATAAAATTATTGATAAACTATTTGACTTTGAAAAAGCATTAAATAAACTACATCAAAGCATTACGCGTGATGTGGAAAAAGATGACCTAGTTCTTGACGCGACAATTCAACGATTTGAATTTACGTACGAACTAGCATGGAAATGGATGAAAAGCTACTTAGAATATAACGGAAATAACGAAGTGACAAGTCCGCGAAAAACGATTAAACAAGCATTTAAAGAAGGACTTATTCAAGATGGAGAAGCGTGGATTCAAATGTTAGAAGATCGAAATAGGACATCACATACATACGATGAACAAATAGCGATGGAAATTTATGAACATGTTCGCGAGCGCTATGTTCATTTATTTGATCTGTTATTAGTAGAGATGAAAAAACGAGTTCGTGAATTAGAAGAATAGGGGGAGAATGAGTGAAAAAATTTTTAATATATACATCCAATTTAAAATTTTAACCTCTGGTTCACGCAGTACACCCGATGCGGCGCAACACCTCATCCGGGTGTTGTAGAACGTACTGTTCGAAGCGAGTAATGGACTGGGCAATGTCGTTTTGATCCTTGTGAAAAACGTTGGCAATCACCTCATCTTTCAACCACTTCCACAGCCGTTCAATCGGGTTCAACTGTGGAAAATACGGTGGCAAAAAGATGAAATGAAACGCATCGCCTTCCTCGCCATCAAGAAAGGCTTGTACCATCTTGGCATGATGAATGCGTGCGTTGTCCAACACAAGCACGAGGAATCGGTCCGTATATCTCTCTTTCAATCGGCGCAAAAAGTAGAGGAAGGTTTTGGCATTGGCGGATGATGCACGATGAAACACCACATCGCCTTGTTGAACATCAACTGCACCAAAGATGGACACATGGTCATGGTGGCCGTAGCTTGGCACTTGTTTTTGATTTCCTACTTCTGCCCATGTCGTACACAGCGCTTGATAAGCGCGAACATGTGTCCCATCCACATAAAACAGCGTGACATTCTCGGTAATTAGTTTTTTTTATAAATTCAAGTTCTTTTTGAAAGGCAGCTTGACGCTTAGCGTCTCCTTTGACGAGCTTATACGTCGGACGTGTCCATGACAAACACAAACGATGCAACAACTTACGAATCCCTTCCCGTGACATCGAAACGCCATAAGTTTGTTGAATGTAAGATTGTAAAATGCGCGTGTTCCATGATGAAGCGATGCCCCAACCAGCATCCACAGGTGTGGTGGTTAACACGAGTTGTCTAATTTCTTGTTGTTGTTCTTCCGTAAGAAACGGCACACGGCCAGGCGGCAACCGACGATCGAGTAGATGATCGAGCCCACCTTGATTAAACCGTGCAACGTAGATGGCAACGGATTGACGGCACAGATTGACCATTTTCGCGACATCTTTACCGAGGTGACCTTCCATGACAAGACGAACAGCGGTCACCCGAACGCGAAGGGAAGCATCTTTGATTTTCCGTTCTTGTTTCCGAAGGGTTCGAGGCGTCCAACCGTGATCATTTGTGATTTTCAAACGTTTCATGCCAATTCCGCTCCTTTTGTATAGAAATATTTAGGAGCAGTATAGCCATGAAAAAAGGTGTTCATACAGAAGTCATCGTTTTAAGGTGCATGTATATAGAAAGAGCACAACACCGATTGGAAGCGAAGACGCCTCTTCCGAAAAAAGCACTCGCTTTTGTTCGACGGCTTCAGAAACGAAAGGGAGAAGCGTTGCGCTTTTTGCGTGAAGCCCATGTTCCCTTTGACAATAAACAAGCCGAACGAGATCTTCGCATGGTCAAAGTGAAAGAGAACATTTCGGGTACGTTTCGTGGCGAAACATTCGCCCAGTCTGCATCACAAGAAGCATCGTTTCCACACTTACGAAACACGAAAAAAACGTGTGGGACTCGTTATGTCTTCTGTTGACGGGCGACAGGGCGACACGCTTGATCGTGTTCTTTCTACCACTTAGGGCATTTTTTATCACAGGGATGCCCTATTTGTGTTGCGTTTCTTTACATACTACTATTGGGGCGAATAGTTACAAAAATGTTGTTCTTTATTGTTTGATTAAAAGATTTGTAAAAAAATGTCGAACGTTTAAGACTCGAACATGCTTGACAGGTTTTTTTTTTTTTTTTATAGTGGTATAAAAATGAATTATTATAAAAATATAGAAATGGTGGTGTGTTTTTTATGAAAAAAGTTGTCTCCTTAACAATTAGCGTTGTCTTGTTGTTGTTTCTTGGTACTATTACTGATGGTTCTTCAGGAGACTATATTGAGGTTTATTTAATTGAAAAATCTGAGGATAGCCTGCGTTTAACGTGGAAGCAAATTTCTAAAGCTAAAAAATATGTTTTATATGATAATAGGGGAAAAGTTTTGTATGAAGGGAATGAAAGAGAGTTTATTCATAAGAACCTAACATCGGGTGAAATGTATGAGTATGTTTTGGCTGCATTTGATAAAGATGAGCAGTTATTAACCAAGATGAATGTTATCACAAATACATTGCATCCTCTATCAAATGATAGTGTGAAAGTAGATATGTTTTTTAATGAAAGAATGATAAAAATTGATTGGTCGGATATTCCAAATGTTCAAAGTTATACGGTTTATCGTGATGGAAAGCCAATGGTTGTTGTTTCACAAAGTGAGTTCAAAGACTTTAATGTATCATTTGGTCGAGAATATATGTATATCATTGAAGGCATAGAAAAAGTAAAAAAATCCGATAAAGAAAAAGACAAAGTAGTTGAAGACGAAAAAAATCATGTCATCCTAATATCTGCGAAGCAAGTAACTGATAAGCGTAATATGCGTTTTGAGGAATTCTCCCAGTCATTTTCAACACTCGCAGTTGAACCTGTAACTTCTTACCGCAATACAACATTTATTAAGCCCGCTAAAATATCCGCACCAGATGGTTACTGCTATGGGGGAGACAATCGTGACTTTTCTGCTTCTGCTAGCACTTATCGTACTCGAGTCGATCTCTCGATTTATTGGCAAGATAGGACTTATGGATTTTCAAAATACACAAGCGATTCTATTCGCTATAATAAAAATGATAATGGCACATGTGGTTCAACGGAATTGGCAAGAAAAAATGCTGGGACATCAGGTATAACGGCTGTAAAGGAATGGATTACATCCAGTGAAGCACAATTTCAAATTTCCCATTCTGTTGGATTGCCGTTTCTCATGGATGTCCCACCGAATATTGATTACAGCTATAGTTTAAATATTCAAAAAAGTGGAGTTACTTATATCAATGGTAGTCATGACCAGTATCCTTGGCATGAAATTTATAGATCGGATAATGGGGGAACATGGAAAACTCTGTATCAATTTAATCCTGATGCTGCAGGTACAAATGTCAAATATTTATTCCCTTCGTACCCCAATAAGAAAATCGCAGTGAGTAAGTAATTTTATATTAAAAGGGGATAGTATAAGTGAAAAAATTTTTAATAGGAGTTTTGTTGTCGTTTGTCATGTTTGCCCTTTCGTTCTCATTATTTAGCGGTTTTTCTTTCTTTATTGCCATTTTTCCAATTGCAGTACTAGCTGTTCCGTTTATATGTGCGGTAACAGAGGCGCTCATTTTTTTTATCGATGAAAAATGGGGATTTAAATGGGATGGGGCTGTTGTTTTAGGGATCGCAACGATTACGACGCTTCCTTTTTATCCTTCTTGTGTTCTTGTAGCTCCAATTTATATAGGAGCATTGGGATATTATGTGGGGCGGAGAATCATGTAATTTCATTCATTTCTGGAAGTGATGTTACCTTTAAATGAAAGAAGTATATAAATCGAATTTCATAGAGAGGGAAATGCCCTCTCTATGAAAACAACCGATTTCTCATTTTGAAAAGTTCGCGTTCCGTCATCGTTGTTTTATGAACGGTGAAATCAACGTCAAGTTGGAGGTTGTTAAGACGTTCGTTGAATTGTTTGTAGTGGGAGTCAATTTTTTCGTTTAGTGCGTGGATTTCTTGCTTCATTGCTGTCATTTCACCGCGCATATGATGGACATCCATCGTTAAAGCTTCAAGCTTTGCGTCCGTTTCGTCTTGACGATGGAGAAGAGCGTTCATAAGATCGTAAAGCTCTTTTTGTCCATTTTTTAATGCTTGTTGCTCTTCGCGAATAGCCATTTGTTCTTTGCGAATAGCCATTTGTTCTTCGCGAATGGCTTTTTGTTCTTCACGAATGTCCTGCAACTCTTTTTGGATGTCTGTGACGACGAGTAAAATTTTCTCCAATAATTGCTCGCTCATCTTCTCACCTCCTTTGCATACAACCATATTGTAACATCATTCGACAAAAAAGAGGGATAAAAAATCCCTCTATGCTTCCACGTCTATAAATTGAAACGATGAAACGTCAAATAAACCTTGATCGGTTAGTTTCAGTTCTGGAATGACTGGCAACGCTAAAAAGGCGAGCGTAATAAATGGATTGAATTCGTCTGATGCTCCAATCGTTATTAAAGCATCGTGTATCTTTTGCAGTCGTTCTAATACGTCTTCAAACCTTTTCGCTGTCATGAGACCGCTGATTTCAAGCGGCAAGTCTGCCAACACGCGTCCGCTTTCGACAACAGCAAGTCCACCGTTTATATGTTTTATATGTTCAATTGCAACGATGATGTCGTCATCGTTCGTTCCGGTGGCGATGATGTTATGTGAATCATGAGCAATCGATGATGCAATCGCCCCTTTTTTCAATTGAAAGCCGTTGACGATGCCGACACCAACGCCAAGACCACGATGACGTTCAACGACGGCAAGCTTTAACAGATCTCGCTCCACCGATGGTTGAAAGACCCCGTGTTCGACATCTACTTCTGTCACGAGCCGTTTTGTATGCAAGTGATTTGGGATAATTTGAATGACATTTGCCTGCTTTCCGCGTGTAAACGGAATTTGCACATCTTCTTTTGTTACCTTTTTAGTGTGAACCGATTGTGCAATCGTTTGATCGATTGCAGTTGCTTTCGTTACGGAAAAGGTCGCGCGTCCGTTTTCTGCAACGAGTACCCCTTTTTTATAGACGTGCGTAATGGAAAACGAATGTAAATCTTCCACGAGCAAAAAGTCGGCATCATATCCAGGAGCGATCGCGCCTTTCGTATATAGGCGATAACATTCTGCCGCATTTAATGTCGCCATTTGAATAGCTGTCAGTGGATTGATGCCTGCTTGAATCGCTAGACGAATATGATGATCGATACTTCCTTCCGTGACAAGCTCATCAATATGTTTATCATCTGTGCAAAATAAAAAACGGCGCGCGTTATACGTATTGACAGCTGGAAGCAGTTTGTTTAAATCCTTTGCAACCGACCCTTCGCGAATTAAAACGTACATGCCGCGTTGAACGCGAGCGAGCGCCTCATGGACTGTGACACATTCATGGTCAGTATGGACATTGGCGCTTCGGTATACGTTCACAGCTGTTTCATCCAGTCCAGCTAGATGACCGTCGATTAGTTTATTTGCTTCCATCGCAGCGGCTAGTTTCGCAAGCATCGGTTGCTTTCCTTCTAGCAGTGAAGGATAATCCATCACTTCCGCAAGCCCAAGCACGCGCGGATGGGAGAAAAACGGTGTTAACTGTTCAGCGTGCAATGTCGCGCCAGCATGTTCAAAATCGGTGGCGGGTACGCACGATGGCAACATAACATATACATCAAGCGGAATGTGGTCGGAATCGTTTAGCATAAATTCAATGCCTTTTGTTCCAGCGACATTCGCAATTTCGTGCGGATCAGTAATGACCGTTGTGACACCGTGTGGAACGACGACGCGAGCAAACTCGCTTGGAGTGACCATCGACGATTCGATATGAACGTGGCCGTCAATGAGCCCAGGACATACGTATTTCCCTTTGGCGTCAATGACGGTTTGCCCGTCGTATTCTCCGATGCCGACGATTTTCCCGTCGGCAATCGCAATGTCTCCTTCGATGATATCGTGGGTAAAAACATTGACGATTTTTCCGTTTTTCACAACAACATCAGCTAATTGTTTTTTTGCAGCTACCGCAAGTTGTTTCATAGATGTTCCTCCTCTTCAACTCGATACGAGGAGCGATCCTCCGTAGTCAAACGATTTACGGTCGTTTGGTAGAAACTTTCGGACCATATTTCCGAAATTATACGAGTTGTTTTTTGAAAATTTTTTTCATTCTACAACGTCTTTTGTTTTTTCGTCAATAGTTGATTGATGTCGAATAAACGATAAAAAATGATATTGTTTCGTAAAAAGATTTTATTATACAATTGGTATGGTTAAACTTAATTGCTATTTTAATTTTGGCAACAACAGCGTTACAAGCATTAAAAGATTATGAAGAACAAAAACAAAAAGGACTTGATCCTGTATTTAATCCAATAAAGCTAGGCATTAAAAACGCAGATTATTGGGTACATGATTTTAAACGAGATGAAGAGCGCGTGTCATAACAATAGCAGGGGTGTCCCAAAAGTTAACGGGGCACCCTTTGTTATACCTATATATGTGTATGAAACATCTTTGTGATATATATTATGTCTTCCTTGGAGAAAGGCGACCTTTTGAGAAAGCTCCATTTTTTGTTCATCTAAAATGAATGGCAAATGTTGCTTCACTGCGCGAAAGTTTGGTATCATCATAGTATTGTGAAAGGTCGACAATATCGGAGGTGAAACATATGTCACGAATTTCAATCGAGCAAGTAAAACACGTCGCGCACTTAGCACGTTTAGCGATTACAGAGGAAGAAGCAACAATGTTTGCGAAACAATTAGATGCCATTATTACGTTTGCGGAGCAGTTAAATGAGCTGGATACAGAAAACGTTCCGCCAACATCGCACGTACTAAATATGAAAAACGTCATGCGCGAAGATGTACCGACAGCTGGACTTCCGTTAGAAGACGTATTAAAAAATGCACCAGACCATCGAGACGGGCAATTTCGAGTACCAGCTATTTTAGAGTAAGGAGGGAAGAACATGTCTTTGTTTGATTATCGTGTATCTGAATTGCACAGTTTATTACATAAAAAAGAGATTTCTGTTTCAGATTTAGTGGATGAATCATTTAAACGCATTCATGAAGTAGACGAAAAAGTACAAGCGTTTTTAACGCTCAACGAAGAACAAGCGCGCGCTAAAGCAAAAGAATTAGATGAAAAACTCGCTACAGAAAAAGAATTTGGTTTGCTTTTTGGTATGCCAATCGGCATTAAAGATAACATTGTTACAAAAGGGCTGCGCACGACATGTGCAAGCAAAATTTTATACAACTTCGACCCGATTTACGATGCAACTGTCGTTGAGCGTCTACATAAAGCTGATGCAGTAACAATCGGTAAATTAAATATGGACGAGTTCGCGATGGGGTCGTCGACGGAGAACTCGGGCTTTCAACTCACGCGCAATCCGTGGGATTTAGAGCGTGTACCAGGCGGTTCTAGCGGCGGTTCAGCGGCAGCGGTAGCCGCAGGGGAAGTACCGTTCGCGCTCGGATCAGATACAGGTGGTTCGATTCGTCAACCAGCTGCGTTTTGCGGGGTTGTTGGGTTAAAACCGACGTATGGTCGTGTCTCACGCTATGGGCTTGTCGCGTTTGCGTCTTCGCTTGACCAAATCGGCCCAATTACACGTACGGTAGAAGATAACGCATATGTACTACAAGTCATTTCCGGCTTGGATCCGATGGATTCTACTTCTGCTAACGTTGATGTACCGGACTACGTTTCTGCTTTAACAGGCGACATACAAGGGCTAAAAATTGCCGTGCCGAAAGAATATTTAGGCGAGGGTGTATCAGAAGAAGTGCGCCAGTCGGTGCTCGATGCTCTAAAAGTATTAGAAAGCTTAGGTGCTACGTGGGAAGAAGTATCGCTTCCTCATTCGAAATATGCGCTTGCGACGTACTACTTATTAGCGTCTTCTGAGGCATCGGCAAACCTTGCCCGCTTTGACGGTGTTCGCTACGGGTATCGCACAGATCATGCGAAAAACTTAATGGAGATGTACAAGCAAACGCGGAGTGAAGGGTTCGGCAACGAAGTGAAACGCCGTATTATGCTTGGAACGTTTGCGTTAAGCTCTGGCTACTATGATGCGTATTACAAAAAAGCGCAAAAAGTGCGTACGCTCATTAAACAAGATTTTGAGAACGTCTTTGAAAAATATGATGTGATTATCGGACCAACTACCCCGACGCCAGCGTTTAAAATCGGTGAAAAAACGAGCGATCCGTTAACGATGTACGCGAACGACATTTTAACGATTCCTGTCAATCTTGCTGGTGTTCCAGGTATTTCGATTCCGTGCGGATTTGTCAATGGCTTGCCTGTAGGGCTTCAAATTATCGGGAAACATTTTGACGAAAGCACAATTTATCGCGTCGCTCATGCGTTCGAACAAGCAACCGACTATCATAAACAAAAACCAACGTTGTAAGGGGGGAATGAGTGATGAATTTTGAAATTGTCATCGGACTTGAAGTGCACGTCGAGCTGAAAACGAAATCGAAAATTTTCTCAAGCAGCCCAAACGCATTCGGAGCGCCCCCAAATACACAAACGAGCGTCATTGATTTAGGGTACCCGGGCGTTCTTCCGGTGCTAAACAAACAAGCGGTTGAATATGCGATGAAAGCGGCGATGGCATTAAACTGCGAAATCGCCACAGAAACGAAATTTGACCGGAAAAACTATTTCTATCCAGACAACCCGAAAGCGTACCAAATCTCACAATACGACCAACCAATCGGCCAAAACGGTTGGATCGAAATTGAGGTAAACGGCAAAAAGAAAAAAATCGGCATTACGCGCATTCATTTAGAAGAAGATGCGGGGAAACTGACGCATACAGGCGATGGCTACTCGTTAGTTGACTTTAACCGTCAAGGCACGCCGCTTATTGAAATCGTATCGGAGCCAGATATTCGCTCGCCAGAAGAGGCGTATGCGTATTTAGAAAAATTAAAGTCCATTATTCAATATACAGGCGTATCGGATTGTAAAATGGAAGAAGGTTCGCTTCGTTGTGACGCAAACATTTCCCTTCGCCCAATCGGTTCAGACAAGTTCGGTACGAAAACGGAATTGAAAAACTTAAACTCGTTTAACTTCGTCCGTCAAGGATTGGAATATGAAGCAAAACGCCAAGAGAAAATTTTGTTGTCTGGCGGCGTGATCCAGCAAGAAACGCGCCGTTTCGATGAAGCGACAAAAACAACGATTTTAATGCGTACAAAAGAAGGCTCGGAAGACTATCGCTACTTCCCAGAACCAGATTTAGTGATGCTTTATATTGATGAGGAATGGAAAGAGCGCGTACGCGCGTCGATTCCAGAGCTTCCGGATGCACGGAAAAAACGGTACATTGAGGAACTCGGTTTGCCAGAGTATGATGCGAAAGTATTAACACTCACAAAAGAAATGGCGGATTTCTTTGAAGCAACGGTTGCAAATGGAGCGGATCCGAAGCTTGCATCGAACTGGCTCATGGTTGAAGTATCTGCTTATTTAAACGCAGAACAAAAAGAACTGCACGACATCGCGTTAACGCCAGAAAGTCTTGCAGGCATGATTAAACTTATTCAAAACGGTACAATTTCGTCAAAAATTGCGAAGAAAATCTTTAAAGAACTTGTGGAAAAAGGCGGCGATCCAGAACAAATCGTCAAAGACCAAGGGCTTGTGCAAATTTCTGACGAAGCGACGTTGCGCAAAATTGTGCTCGAAGTGCTCGATGCGAACCCACAATCGATCGAAGACTTCAAAAACGGAAAAGACCGCGCGATTGGCTTCTTAGTCGGCCAAATTATGAAAGCGACAAAAGGACAAGCAAACCCGCCGCTTGTGAACAAGCTATTGCTTGAAGAAATCAATAAACGATAATCGATACCCCCATGTATTACATGGGGGTAAATACTTTTGGCAATGCAATGAAGCAGCTTGGAAAGATATAAGGGCAAATCGTTTCGTCTTTGTAGTGCATGTGAACTTGGCGAAACTGCCCGTCTTGCAGTGCATATATTTCCACCGTTTCATGAATCGGATCAACAATCCAGTATTCTTTAACACCCGCTCGCTCGTAGTTGTGAAATTTCGTAATGCGGTCGTGTTTGGCGGTAGATGGAGAAAGAATTTCCACGATAAGGTCAGGAGCTCCGTAAATTCTTTCATCGCCAATTTTCTGCTTGTCGCAAACAACGATTAAATCGGGAATGTACCAATCTTTAATGTCATGAAGGGGAGTATCTTTTGTTGCAAATAAACATACATCGATTGGTGAGACAAATACTTCACACGAGGAATGTTGTAAAAAGTCGAAAAACAGTGCTGAAAGAGCGGTAACAATACGTTGGTGTCTTGGTGTAGGTGAAGGAGTCATAAATAGGGCACCGTCAATTCCCTCATATCGTTTTTCCTCATGCAAGTTTGCGTAATCTGCATATGTCCAAAGACGTTTTTTATTTGGCAACGACATACATTTTCCCTCCTTATACTTTCATTTTATCGTATTTCTTTAAAGAAAAAAAGGCGGCACGAGTGCCCGTTTGAGTCAAGAGTTTGTGAGAGATTTTTTTGATATTCCGATTCTCTGGATATATTCGGTTTAGACAGCGTTCCATTCAGCCTAGGCAAATTCGGACGCCGTACCAACTTTAAACCGTCCATAGTGCCGCAAATTTTTACATATTCGATAGAATTCGACGTACTTTGACAATGGTATGTTGGTACAATCTAGACAAATTTCCGACTGGTCAATAAAACGGAAAATGTTACAAACTATCTGATATTTCCATGAGGGAGGAGAGGAATGTGGAAGTTGTGTTATATTCTAGAAGTTACAATCAGGCGTCATTGATCAAACTACTATTCAAGAATAGCGGATGCAGATTTACGGCCGATGAATTGATTGACTATATCGATCTTACAGGCCACTCCTCTCTATATTTTCCTATTAAAAATCTGAGGGAAAAAATCGAAGAAGATCCCAGTCATCCTGTTGTCCTTACTCATCGGCGAGGCTACGGATATGGAATCTGTACACAAGAAATTACAAAGGGAGAATAGCCCAAATTTTCCCTTATAAAAATCTAAGGTTTATCTTATAACCCATCTATTGACATAACATAAAATGGATTATAAAATTCAGGTAGCACGCGTGTCAAACTATTATGAAAAGAGTTAATTTTATGAAAAATATCAATCGTGAAGTATGAGAAAAGCTAGTGCATCTGGCGGGGGACTTCATCCGGAAGAAGCATATGTGATTGCTTTACGTTTTGATGGATTAATACCGGGCCTATATCATTATCGTGTTCAAGATCATAAACTGACTCTTTTGACTGAAGGGAAATTCGAGGAAAAGCTCATCGAACTGCTGTATCATCAATATTTTGCACGGGGACTATCCGTAGGAATATTTATAACTGCTCGATTTGATAAAGCTTGGTGGAAATATCGTCATTCTTGTGCCTATCGCAACGTTTTGTTAGATATAGGACACGCCTCTCAAACGTTTCAACTATGTGCTACTAGTTTGGGATATCAGACTTGGATAACCGGAGCTTTCCAAGACATAGCAGTTGATTCATTTCTTGGGGTGAACGGAAGTACTGAAGGCACGATATTTTTTGTTGGTGCGGGAACTGGTGAATTAAAAGCTATTGATGAGCTAACTCTTAGGCATTTGGCCAGTCGATAAGATTCCAGAGGAAGAGGTAGTTAAAAGTGAGTTGTCGATCTCGTCTTTGTGATTCGGCATCGTATTTTCTCTCCGTTCCCCTATTTTCTCTTTTATTTATTCGCCGTGGAACGGAAGAAAACCTTTATTTCAATTTATACAGATAGTCATATAATGAAAATTAGACAAGTATATCAACAACGAATGCGATTGATGATTGAGTTGTTGCAAGAACAAAATAGGATAGGATTACACTGGAATGAACCAAAAGGATGAATATTTATATGGATAGATCTTCCTGAAGGTCTCGATGCAGAGGTTTGCCTGAATCGTTCACTGCAAGAAGGCGTAGCATTTGTTCCTGGACGAGAATTTTTTGTGGAGGCACCTCGGCTCAATATAATTCGTATGAATTTCTCTCATACCTCCCAGGAGAAAATGATCATCGGCATTGAACGATTCGTTCGCTCGTTAAATTTGTATGTTGGAATTGCTACGAAATAATAATGACATAGTATTGAAGGAGTCCTAAAATGAATATGACGATTAGAACAATTAGAACAGGCATTTCTGAAGCATTGCCGCTCGCGATTGCCATTGCGGCCTATGGATTGTCTTATGGAGTGCTAGGAATACAGGCCGGATTCGGATTGGTAGGTACAGTGTTAATGTCTTTATTGGTATTTTCTGGTTCGGTGCAGATGGTGACAGTGGCGATGATTACCGGAGGGGCCGGTATTTTGAGTATACTAGTCACAGCTACTTTGTTAAACTTACGAAACCTATTATATGGTGCCGCTCTGGCAGAAGGTATAGCTCCGGCAAAACGTTGGAGATGGTTGCTTTCTTTTGGTGTTTCAGATGAGCCGTTTGTCTTAGGGATATCGAGGTTTAAAAAGTATGGCCCAGATCCAATTTATTTTGCAACGGTTGCAGGAACCTTCTATATCGCGTGGGTAAGTTCATCATTGATTGGAGCAATTATTGGTAACCAGATAATCGATCCTCAAAAATGGGGGTTGGATCTAGCATTTCCAATTACTTTTGTCGCGCTACTTGTACCTAATCTTACCGAGAAACCCATCATTACAACAGCCTTAACGGGTGCAGTTATAACGGTTATACTCACAGTGTTATTCCCGGGAACGCCTTTGAATATTTTGGTAGCCGGTGTTTTGGCACCTCTAGTAGGGATTTATTTGAAGGAGAAGAATAAAAATGTGGACTAACTGGATATTGATCGGGCTTCTGGCGATAACAACTTATATATCACGGATTATTGGAATCGAGGTCATGAAAGGACGTAAGACTAGTTCCACCTTGCGTCTGTATTTCAACTACGTTCCTGCCGGAATACTTTCTGCATTAGTCGTCTCACAATTGTTTATTTCTAAAGATTCACAAATACAAATTTCGTTTCCAATCGTTATTGGAGGTCTTGTTACAGCTTTAACAATTAAGATTTCCAAATCTTTTTTACCATCCGTTATTGTAGGTATAGTCTCCGGGTTATTAATTCGGAATCTCTAATAGCTTGGTGAACTTTCTCTCGCAGGAGGGGGATTACCTCCATACCCATCAAGTTAATAATTTAGACCTTTGTGCATCGTTAAAAACATGGTATCCTTTCTAGCAAATACTCTGTGTTAGAAAGGATTTTTTCTATGGAAAAACAAATGCAAGCATGGATGAAAACCATCCGTCAACTCTTTTCTCCCGAGAAATTGGCTCATCTTGCTCGAAAAACGGGATTTATCCAACGGAAACGATCATTAACGGCAGAGGCATTTTTGACTCTTTGTGCATGGGGAGATGGCTCACTGGCTCAACAATCACTTCAACGGTTATGTACGGGTTCATCACCAAAAGATGTACTTGCATCTGACATTAGAGTATGTTAGCTGTTTCTAGGCAAACCCGCAAGGCAAAACGATGGATATTTCTGTATCCGTATCCCCGACGTTTGATGAGCTTGATCTTGTTATTCGTTCCCTCCATTTTCCCATTCGAATAAGGTGACAATATGCACGATATGACTTCATCTGTTCGTTTGACAAACGATTTTGGTTCATCACCACAACATGTACTTGACAAGAGGGGATTTTCTTGAGCCGCCGTGTACGAAAAATCTGATTTACTGATTGTACAGAGAAGGCGTGTCCTGAAATAGTCAAGTACAACTTTCGGTGAAGAGCTAGAATAGTTGATATTAAAGAACTGAAATTAAACATGAAGAGTTAACTTCTCAGTCATCCTGCACACTCTAAGCGTTGCAGCACTTCCTTCGGGCGTTCGTGGATGTTGTCCACAAACCGAGCAATGGCCTGGACGATATCGTCTCGATTTTTGTGAAACACATTGGCGATCACGGTGTCTTCCGGTTATTTCCATAAGCGTTCGATCGGGTTCAGTTGCGGAGAATACGGAGGAAGGGACAACACTGCCCTTCTTCCTGCCAAAACTCCTTGACCATTTTGGCGTGGTGAATGCGGGCGTTATCCAACACCAAGACCATGAGACGGTCTGGATCGCGCTCTTTGAGCATTCTCAAAAAACCCAAGAACGTCGCGGCATGGGCAGCGGTCGTTTGATGAAGCACCGTTTCGCCATCGTGGATGTTGACCGCGCCAAACAGCGATACGTGGGTATGATGGCCGAACGTCGACACTTGTTTTTGGTGGCCGACTTCCGACCATGTGGACGGCAAGACATGGTAAGAGCGGATATGGGTTTCATCGATGTACAGAAGAACAGCATCTTCTGTGGTGATCAAGTTTTTTTATCAGATCCATTTTTGTTTCAAATTGCTTTTGTCGATCCGGATTTCCTTTCGCCAGTGTGTACGTCGGTCGTGTCCACCACAGCCCTTTGCGGCGCAGGAGTTTTCGCAGGAAATGGAAACACCGAATTGCTTTGCGACATAGGATCGCAGGAGTTTGGTGTTCCATGACGAGGCGAACGGCCATCACCCGTTGGCGAATGAGGGCATTTTTGATTTTCCGTTCCTGTTTGCGAAGTGTCCGAGGTGTCCATCCGTGATCGTTGGTGATGCGCAGACGTTTCATAAATGATTCCGCTCCTTTTCCATATGTTTCCTTAGGAACAGGATAACCGGAGTGGGCACTGGTTACACAAAGGTTAATCTTTTAATGAGCATGTATATAGAAGGAGTGTTTAGCAATGATTCATTATCAAAGAAAAATAGATATAAAGAACTTTACTATTTTTTTTATTACTGTAGATGAGCAAATTCGCTAACATAAATTTACAACCAAACAAAAGAAGAGACATGAACCCGATTCCTTGATTAGAATAGATGTGTCACCAAACCATTCACAAGGAGGTTCATGTCTCATGAATAGATTAGCACATCATCAAGGAATCGACAAGTTTTTCACGATGTTAGGGTTGGCACTTTATTTCTCGAAACCTGTGATGAAGCATCTCGTTCATATCGTGGATGCGATGGTGACGAAAGGTTTTTCCGGAACGTTGACCGATCTTCATCATGGAAGCTTTCATCCGAACCATCGCACGACACTCAGTCATTTTTTCACGAAAAGCCCTTTGCTTCGCAAACTCCAGCAGTGGGTGCTTCATCGTGTCGAACGCAGCTCGAAACGAGAGAATTCACCCCTTTTTGTTTCGATCGATGATACGATTTTCCAAAAAACGAAGCCTTCGTCACGGGCCACGCACGCCATTCAAGGGTATGATTGGCACTATTCTCACACAGAGAAAAAGTCGATCTGGGGACATTCTCTCGTTTGGCTCATGGTTCATACGATGACCCAAGCGTTCCCTTTTGCCTTTCGCCTCTACGATAAGACGGCTGGGAAAAGCAAAGGGGAACTTGCGATGGAGATGCTTTCTTCTTTGGATGTACGTCGTCCCGTTTATGTGCTCATGGATTCTTGGTATCCATCGCAAACGCTCGTGGAAATTTGGCTGAGTTTGATGGATTTAATTGAAGAAGTTGAACCTTTCTCCTATCTGGAGTCTCATCCAGGAGAATCAACTGAGCATGAACATCATCTTCTTATTATAGTGGGAAGGAAAAACATATGAAAAAGCGTTTTTTCATTGGATTGGACGAAGAATTGGTTGAAATTCGCGGGTTGGAATTTGAAAGGTTACAGGATTTTTTTCAAACATTTTTCTTTATGTATAAAAGTAGTCCTCCTTGTAAAGTAACTGCGGTGATCGAAACACGAATATTGTCGCAGAATGAGTTATCGAAAAAACGGGCGAAATTGAAAGAGTATACCAATAGGCCAATAATTTTGCACCCGTCAAAAAAATTATGCACCACATAGAAGGATTGTACTTTGCTTTAAAAGAAAAAAGTGTAATGCTTTTCTAAAGTTGTGTCTTACCAATCAATCAAAGGAGTAGCGTCTCGTTTAATTTTCATATCGTGAATCTTTTCACAACTGTCGTCGCCCCCCAATGTTGCAAAAACCCTAGGGGATCGACGACAAGTTGTTTCTGCGACCTTTTTCAGACGTATCAACGTATAAAATGTATTGACTGAATTTTCAAACGTGCATATAATAGCATTGTATAGCTTTTCCATATGTTTATTTATCAACATCTTTTTGGGGTTTTTATCGTACCTATGAGGAATTGAAACTATGAAAAACTAGCTGAACATGTTTGTTCAGAAGAAATGAGTTTTTATCGTACCTATGAGGAATTGACACTCAGAATGTTCCGTTTTGGTAATAGAGATGAAACGAACGTCCGTTTTGGTAATAGAGATGAAACGAACGTTTGATGTTATCGCTTCTTTTAACATCTTTTCGAAAGAAGTCTCTCACTTCTAAACGAAGTGAAAGTGGGGGATGAATGTTGGTTAGGTGAAGTCTAAATTTGCTCTCGAACTGTGGGGCACACGGGGATCGCTCGGTCAACTTCCCGTCATGAGATGGGATTACCCGAGAAGCCACACCTCTAAGCGTCAGCGTAGGTGGCGGGAGCATGTCACTACTTGGATGCTCGATTCGTGGTCGGTGAGGGCAGGGAGTACTTTCTCTTTTAATATGTTGGTTAAGTGAGTGATGTTTCCTTGCATGTTGTGGGCATCGAGTGCGAGAGCATTGTATTTTGCGATGAGCGCCTCTTGACCATGACGAACCGCTTCGCAGATCGCCTTCGTTTCGAGCGTTCTTTCGTCGAGTCGTTGCATTTTTTCGTCAAGCGTCTCGAGTGCTTGAACTTGTTGGCGTAAGGAAGATACTTCTTTTTCTAACGAATCCACTCGTTTCTCCATCGATTCCACTTTTTTCCTTGGTACTTTTACTTCGTGAAGCATGTCGTAAAGCAGCTATTCTACCATTTCGTTCGCTCTTTTGTTTCCAATTCACACGAATCGACAGCGAATGACTAGCGAACATGTTCATTTTTTAGGCAAGCGGCTTGAGGATCACATTTTCCCAACGACGTTTTAGTAGAGAGCGAATAGCGAATCGATTACAATGATAGTAGATGAATGATAGAAGGGGAGCATAAGATGGATACGTCATGGCTAAAGCCGATTACGGAGGCGAAGTATTTAGTGGTTGATAACGCCTATCGGTATCGGGCAATTTTGCGCTATTTTTATACGCAGCATGAGCGAATGCGGCAATATTTGTTTCCAGAAGAAGTATACGCTTTTTTAAAACAATTCGATGAATTTCAAGATTATACAGAAGAAGAACTGCAACAAGATTTAGAGCAGCTCGTCAAATGGAAAAACTTAATCGCGCGACAAGAGACAGGACATATTCGGACGATTGAGGAATTTAAAAAGAAGCGATTTCGCTACCAATGCAGCCCATATACGGTCGAAATCGAACGAATGATTCGCACGCTTGAACAGCTAGGAGATACGTTTGGCGGCTCGCTCGAAAAAACGCGGTTTGACCGCCTGTACGCATCGCTTGTCCGTATGGAAGCGATTATTCACGCTGGATTTGTCGAAAAACGTGAAGAAATGAATCAAGTGTGGGAAGAAACGTTCGATTATTTTAGAAAAATCATCCAAAATTCTGCCGACTACATCGCTTATTTGAACGGAGAAAATATGGAAGAACGGATGATGTCTGATTCATTTCTTGTGTATAAAGAGCAATTCACCGCCTATTTGCGCGATTTTATCGTCGCATTGCAAAAAACATCGATGCAAATTGAAAAGCTGCTCGAAGATTTGCCGGCGGACGGGGTACGTCGTTTTATCGAGGAAGTGGTTGCCTATCAACTTGCTATTCCGCGCTTTGAAGGCGCCGTTCTTTCGCGCGAACAGCTAACGGAAGAGAAGCTAGACACGTGGCGGAGCTTAAAAGAATGGTTTTTAGGGCGAAACGGACACGAAAGCGAACTGTCGTTTTTGCAAAAACAGACGAATGAAGCGATTCGGCGAATGACGCGTGTCGTCCAGCGGTTAGGTGAGCGTCACCATCATTTTCGTAGCCGGAAAAAAGATTATTTGCATTTAGCCAAATGGTTTTCGTCATTAGAAACGGTAGAAGAAGCGCATAAACTGTCCGCGGTGGTGTTCGGCTGTTTTCATACAAAGCACATTGTCGCCGACAACGATGCAACGGAGAACATGTACCGCGATATTTGGGAAGAACAACCGACAGAATGGCTCGTAAAACCACGCGTTCGTCACTATCGAGAAAAGAAAAAGCCAGAAGCAATGACTGATAGACGAAAAGAAAAAGAGGAAACGATGACTGCCTATTTAGCAGCGAAACAACAAGAAGAAGAAGCGCTCGCACAGCTGATAACCGACGGGAAAATTGTTCTTCAGGAGCTTCCAGTCGTTGCCTCACATATTCGTAAAACGTTGCTTGGCTGGATTGCGAAAGCGATGGGACGAGAAGATCGGATAGTACAAACGGAAAACGGATGGAAAGTGAAAGTGGTCCAACGTGAAGGAACGATTACACTGAAAGCGGAAGATGGTATGTTAATGATGCCAAATTACGAAATCCATTTGCTAGATTAGGGGAAGAGAAAGAATGGAAAAAGAATTTGATGAGAAAGCGAAAGAAGCGTTAACGGCGTTGTTTGAACATTTTTGGATTGTTCGGGAAAAAGATCCGGAACTTTTTCAAAAAATACGCGAACGCGAAAAAGTGTTAAAACGGTATGTACAAGAGAAATTTGGTTATCGGCTCATCGTCCACCGCTATTTTGCCAAGCTTGAAAAAATACCAGCGGAGCCAGAAGCGTGGATGGGAATAGAATCGTTTCAAGAACCGCTCGATTACGCGTTGTTTTGTTGCTTGTTAGCATATTTAGAAGGAAAAGCGGTCGAAGAAAAATTTTTATTGTCGGACGTATGCGAAGAAATAAAAGCGATGTACCCAGGCGAAACAGCGCTTGACTGGACGAACTATCAACATCGGCGCGCTTTAATTCGCGTGTTGAAAACAGCCGAGCAAATCGGAATTGTACACCACGTCGACGGGGAACTCGAGGCATTTGCCAATCAAGAAGATGAAGAAGCGCTGTACGAAGTTCCAGTGCTATCCCGCTATTTTATGCGCTCCTATCCGAAAGATTTTATCCAATATGAAACGATGGAGCAACTGTTGGAAGAAGAGTGGAAAGTATCCCCCGACGACTACCGCCGCCACTCGATTTATCGGCAGCTCTTTTTATCGCCTGTCGTGTATCGCCGACAAAAAGATGACCCAAACTTTTATTATTTGCGCAACTTCCGCCATCGGTTACGTGACGACATCGAAGCCCATGCCGATTTTCGCTACGAGCTATACAAAAACGCAGCACTATTGACGATTCCAGAACGGCAACATGTGTATACATTATTCCCAGACCAAAAAGGAACGTCGGATATGATTCTTCATTTGGCAGCAGTTGTGCGTGCTCATTTGGATAAATATCCCCCGGATGAATATGGACAAATCCACGTGACGATGTCCGATTTTCATCAGCTGCTCAACCACTGTATGGAGCAATATGGTGAAGGCTGGAGCAAAACGTATCGGGAAATGACGACAGCACAACTTGCCTCTGAGCTACTTAGTGCGTTAAAAGCGTGGAAGATGGCGGAGCATGAACAGGAAACGGGCATGGTTACTCTTTATCCGCTGCTTGGACGGCTTGTCGGCCGATATCCAGACGATTTTACAATGAAGGGAAGAGACGATGATGACGAATAAATGGGTGCTTCATCGCGCGGGATTGATTAATTTTTGGTATTACGACGAGCAATATTTCGAATTTGCCGACGGCAAGCTGTTGCTTCGCGGCACGAACGGCTCTGGAAAGTCGGTGACGATGCAAAGTCTCCTGCCTGTATTACTGGACGGCAAAAAAACGCCGGACCGGCTCGATCCGTTCGGTTCTCGGGCACGGCGAATGGAAGATTACTTGCTTGGCGAAAAGGAAATTGTCGATCGCGATGAACGGACAGGCTATTTGTTTTTAGAATATAAACGAAAGCAGACGGAACAATATGTGACAACGGGTATCGGATTGCGGGCAAAACGGCAAAAAAATATGGATTTTTGGGGGTTCGTCATTTTTGATAACCGCCGCATCGGTCGCGATTTATTTTTATATAAAACGGAAAAATCAGCGAACGGAACAGAAAAAATCCCGCTCACGAAACGCGAGTTAGCCAATTTGCTTGGCAACGGCGGAACGGTCGTCGATTCACAAAAAGAATATATGGAGCTCGTTAATAAGCACGTCTTCCGCTTTGAATCGATGGAGGCGTTTCAAGAATTAATTGAGCTATTGATTCAACTCCGCAGCCCGAAGCTATCGAAAGATTTTAAGCCGACGGTGATTTACGAGATTTTAGAGAGCTCGCTCCCAGCGTTGACAGACGATGAGTTGCGCCATTTATCGGAAACGATTGAAAATATGGACCAGACAAAGCAACAACTCGAGCAGCTAGAGCGCGACGAGCAATCGCTAAAACGGCTTTGTACGCAATATCGGGCATATAATGAGTATATGATAGCGGAAAAAGCGAGCGAATGGCTCAAGGCGGACAAACAGGTGAAGCGGCTAGCAGAAGAAGAAAAACAATGGATTGCGGAGAAAGCAGAAAAACAAACGCACCTTGTCGATTTGAACGAATACATTCAAACGCTCGCAAGCGAGCAAGACGTATTGCATCAACGAGAATTAGAGTTAGCGAGCCACGAAGTGTTCCAAGCGGCAAAAGAATACGAACGAGTTCAGCAAGACATACGAGACATTTATGAAAAGCAGCAAAAACTATTGCGGCAAATCGATGAAAAAGAACAGTTAGAACGCCGCTATAAGCGCCAGCTAGAAGAAGACGAAGACCGGCGGTATCAAGTAGAAAAGCAACTCGCGCAGCAACTAGAAGATTTACGGCACGATGCGATGGAAAGTTCATTCTCTGCGCATGATCTCAACGAAACCGATTTCTCTCGCCAGCGCCAAACGAATTTTGACTTTACCGTCTGGAAGCGGGAAGGGCAAGAATACGTTGAAAAACTAGAACAAATCATTGCGCTTTGGCGCCGCCATGACGAAAAGAAGGCGCGCTATGAAGAGACGAGTAAAGAGGTAGGTGACTTGCAGCGGGAAGTAGACGGGTTGCGCCATGAAGAAGCAAAATGGCTCGAACTGCTAGAAAACGAAAAATCGCGGTTCCAGCAAGAAGTATTTCGCTGGCTCGAACAATGCCAAGACGTTTCCGTACAGGAAGCATCTGTCCAACTGTTTTTGCAGCGCCTTCATGAACTATACGAAACGTATCATGTCGATGAGATGAAGCAACCGTTTGCGGAAGCGTATTACGACGCACTGAATCGAAAAAATGAAGAAAAGATGAAACAAAAGCATGCGTGCACGTTACTAGAAGAGAAGATTGCCGCAAAAGAGGCGGAATGGAGCCAATGGAAAACGCAAAAAGATCCAGAGCTTGCGCGCGATGAACAAACGATGGCAGCGCGGGCGGAATTAGATGAAAAAGGGATTGCGTTTGTCCCGTTTTATGCAGGAGTGGAATTTCAAGACCACGTACCAGAACCGCTTCGGGAGCGGATCGAATCAGCATTGTACCATGCAGGGCTACTTGATGCGTTAATTACGGAAACCAATGTCGACATAAAGTGTGACCGAGTGATTGTGCCACGCCCTGTTGAACTGGCACATACGTTAGCAGACTATTTGCAGCCAGATGTAGAGGAAGGATGCAAAGTGTCAACAACGCGCATTAAAGAAGTACTCCAAAGCATCGTTTTTGCCGATGGAGCAATGGAAGGGACATTTACGCTCAATGAAGAAGGGCACTATACGCTTGGGGTAGTCAAAGGGCATGCCCCAACGCGGGAAAAAGCGCTGTTTATCGGACGGGCTGCCCGCAAGCGTTGGCGGCTAGAAAAAATCGCTGCCCTCGAAGCCGAACTCCTCGAACTTCGCGCCCAACTTCATAAGCAAACGGACATGCTCAAGCAGCTCGAACAGACGATTGCGCAAATAAATAGCTGGTTTCGCGCCTTTCCAACCGACCGCGACATGCGTGCGGCCTTTGAAGAATGGGAGAAAACGAAGCGGTACATCATGAGCAAGCAACAAGAATGGGAGCGGAAAAACGAAAAACTAGCGCAGCTTGCCCGCGATTGGCAACAAGCAAAACAGACGTTGCGCGAGCAAACCGAAGGACTTGATTTAGAGTTTTCCAAAGATGGTTATGAACAGGCTCTTCTCTTGATGAAATCGTATATGCGCCGGCTTCACGAACTGCAAATGACCCATCGTGAATTTCTTCATTTGCTCGACATGATTCATCATCGTACAGAGCAGCTGGAAACGTTGCAACAAGAAATCGACGAAACAAAAGGCGAACGATATGTGCTTGCAAAAGAGCAGCAAAAAATTGAACTAAAGCGACAAGAAATCGAACGAACGCTGCAGCTAATGGGCGCGGAAGAAATTCAAGCAGAAATTCAACGTGTCCGCGACCGGCTGGCATTTTTACAGCGAGAAATACCAGCGAAAATGAACGAGCGCGTTGCGCTAGAACATGCACTAAAAACGATTCGCGAAAAATGCGCGCAGCTGTCAGTGAAAGAAGCGTTTGCTAAACGGCTAGCAGCGGCATGGAAGCAGTCGTTTGAGCGGGAAGTTGCTCTTGAACTTGTCGAACTTCATGGCGCTGATTTGTTAGAAAAAGCAAAAGAGGCGATGCAGCGATATGGGGCGCTAGCGAAAGAAACAAGAACATCGCTTGTGAATCGATTAAATAGCATCTTTTTCCAAGAGTCAGCGAGTTTGACGGAATACCGGCTCAGCCAAGAGCCAGTGGCGATAGAGGGAACGAATCCATTTGCGGATATCGAGCTAGACGAAGAAATGGAATTAAAAGTCGCTGGGTGGAGAGAAAAACAAGACCGAATCGTCCTTTTGCTTGATTATAAAGGGCAGCGTGTATCGCCATTTTATGTATTACACGAAATTGAGCATGACATTTTTTTGCAGCGCGAATATATGAAAGAGCAAGACCGCGAATTGTACGAAGAAATTATTTTAAAAACAATCGGGCGGATTTTGCGCAGCCGCATTCAACGAGCCGAGCGTTGGGTAAAAGATATGAACGAACGGATGCAGCAGCTCGACACGTCTTCTGGTCTTGTATTGTTTATTCAATGGAAGCCGCGCACTGCGGAAACGGAAGAAGAGATGGATACGAAAGAATTGGTCGAGTTGTTGCGGATGAACTCGCGGCTATTAAAAGACGAAGATTTGCAGCGCGTGACGAAACATTTCCGCTCGAAAATTAACCGCGCCCGCGAGTTGTTAGAAGAGCGTGGACAAGGCAATACGCTCCATCAAATTATTAAAGAAGTGCTCGACTATCGGAAATGGTTCTCATTCACCCTTTACTACCAAAAGACGAACGAACCAAAACGGGAATTGACCAACCAACGTTTCTATCAATTTAGCGGCGGAGAAAAAGCGATGGCGATGTATATTCCGTTATTTGCTGCGACGTATTCACGCTATCAAGAAGCAGCAGACGATGCACCGTACATCATTTCGCTCGATGAAGCGTTCGCAGGGGTAGACGAAAACAACATCCGCAACATGTTCGGGCTTGTCGAGCAGCTTGGATTTAACTATGTGATGAATTCACAAGCGCTCTGGGGCGACTACGACACCGTTCCAGCATTATCGATTTGCGAACTTGTTCGTCCGAAAAACGCGTCGTTTGTGACGGTCATTCGCTATTATTGGAACGGAAAAGTAAAGCAGCTTATCACTGAAGTAAGAAAGGATGAGCTCATTGAACCGGTTAGATGAAGCGGTACAATTTTTCCGCGGTGAACGTTCGTTTCACCGCCTTTTTTGCGAAATGAAAAAGAAATACGAATCGCTTGGCCGCGTCGGTGGCACGATTTCCGTTACGTCTTTCTCCGCCGAAGAAAAGGAAGCGATTGCGTCGTTTTTCGGCAAAGAAATGAGCCGTGTGTCGCTCGCGGCATTTGAACAACAGCTCGGCAATACAAAGTTTGCCGGCATTTCCCTTGTGGAGCTGTTGGCATGCTATTTTGGCGAGCCGCTTGTAACGAAAAAAGAGCAACAACAAGAAATAGAGCGGGAAAAAGAAGCATATTTCGCGCGGTTAATGAATACGTATCGAGCACCGCGCGATTGGCTGGTAGCGGTAGAGAAGCAGCGGTTTGTGCAATTAGCCTATCAACAAAATCCTCAAGCGCTAGAAACAGCCATTTCCATCGTTTGCCGTGCGCTCGAACAGCTCCCATCCACCTATGTACGTCTGCCGATGTTTGCGCAACAAGTGGCGAACGACCCACATGCGCTTGATTTGCATACGCTTGCAGGGAAGTTATTGCTTTCAGCGCTGCAATTTTATGCGGAAAAAGAATATGACCTTTCGTCAGTGGAAGACGTAAACGAGCTATTGCAGTCGTATCGCTTGTTGCGGGAAGATGTGTTGAATTTTGTTACATGTGCTGGCGTGCTGGCAGATACAGACAAGGGACGCCATCCTGTGTTCGTTGCCGCATGCGAAACGAATACGGCGCTGAATGTGCCACTACGGGAAGTGATGCCATTAGTGCGGGCGTATCCATATTTAGGAAGTGTTATCTTTGTCGTCGAAAATGCTGGCGTGTTTTCGACATTATTAGAGGCGAACGTGCCGCTCGTTAGCACAAACGGTCAGCTCAATTTAGCGACGATATGGCTGCTTGATTTACTTGTCAAAGAAGGAACGACCTTGTATTATTCGGGCGATTTTGATCCAGAAGGATTAAAAATGGCGCAGCGCCTTGTCGAACGGTACGGTTCATCTGTTCGGCTTTGGCATTACGACAAATTGGATTATTTGGCGACCAACCCAACCGTTCCGCTATCGGGCGAACGCTTAGCGAAATTGCAATCGGTTACACTTCGCGACTTGCAGCCGGTCAAACAAGAAATGATACGGCAGAAAAAAGCAGGATACCAAGAGGCGATTGTGGAAGAATTGAGGAGAGATACGTATTTAGGGGGATAGGGATATGAATGATCATCTACAAAAACAGAAGCGGTATTTTCGTACAGGGGCGACGCTTTCGTTGTCTTTTCGGCTTGCGCAGCTGGCGCATTTGAAAGAAACGATTCAAGTACATGAACAAGCGATTATTGATACATTAGCGAAAGAACTGAATAAATCGCCGTTTGAAGCATATACGACAGAAATTGGTGTCGTTTACGAAGAAATAAATTTTATAACGAAGCGGCTTGCGCGTTGGATGAAGCCAAAGCGCGTGCCGACGCCGTTGACGCACTTTGGTTCGAAAAGCTACGTATATCCAGAGCCATACGGGGTAAGCCTTATTATTGCGCCATGGAACTATCCGTTTCAGCTTGCGATTAGTCCGCTTATTGGCGCGATTGCGGCAGGAAATTGTGCCGTTGTGAAACCGTCGGAATATACGCCCGCGATGTCGGCATTATTGAAAACGATCGTTTCCGAAGCGTTTCCGGAAGAGTATATTACTGTTGTTGAGGGGGGTGCGGACGTCAGCGAGCAGCTATTAAATTTGCGCTTTGACCATATTTTTTTCACGGGAAGCGTACCGGTCGGAAAAATCGTCATGGCAGCGGCGGCGAAACATCTTACCCCTGTCACATTAGAACTCGGCGGAAAAAGCCCTGTGATCGTCGATTCGTCTGCTCATCTCGAATTGGCCGCGAAACGAATCGTTTGGGGAAAATTTTTAAACGCTGGCCAAACGTGTATTGCTCCAGATTATGTACTTGTGCATGAAGCGATAAAACAGCCGCTGCTTGAAAAAATGAAGCGATATATCGATGAACTGTACGGCAACCGTGATGCATATGGGCGTATTGTGAGCAAGCGTCATGCGGAGCGGCTCGTTCGGTTTTTAACCAACGGGACGATTGTGCACGGGGGAAACTATGACATCGAACAGCGGTGGATGGAGCCGACGCTAATAGAAGATGTCACGTGGGACGATGCCATCATGCAAGAAGAAATTTTCGGTCCTCTCTTACCTATTCTTACGTTCCAAACGATGGAGGAAGCGATTCGTACGGTACAAGATCACGAAAAACCGCTCGCCCTTTATTTGTTTGCGGAAGATGAGCACGTCCAGCGACAAGTGCTGGCACGAGTGAGCTTTGGCGGCGGCTGTATTAACGACACGATCATGCACATTGCCAACCCACATTTGCCGTTTGGCGGTGTCGGACAAAGCGGAATCGGCGCTTACCACGGCAAGGCAAGCTTCGATGCCTTTTCGCACGACAAAAGCGTCGTCAAACAAACAACCGCCTTCGACATCCCCATTCGCTACCCGAACTTTCCGAATGCGATCAAGTGGGTAAGAAAACTATTGAAATAACCCGTCAGTCGCTTTTTCAGGGGGATAAATTTGAACAAATTTCGAAAAAAATTTAACGAAAATGTGACGAATTTTTAAATGGACAACCTATTTCTTTTTGAATTTCCATGTATTATATAAAAAATTACACTTTTCTCGCTCGTTTTTAAGGGGTGAGAAAAGTTTTTTTGTTTTTGTCAATGAATTTGTCGGTTATTTCCCCCTCGATGCAGTTTCTTCCTTCCTTTTTTCGTCACAATTATTTTTACAATACATGTTAAAATCATTTCAATAGTGTTAATACTACAAAGTTAATAAACTTTGTTCTGTTTTATTTGTTTATTTGTTCAATGAATCACAATTTTGTTGAGGTGAAAAATGATGAAGCGTTTGTTTTCCTTACTGGTAGTCGGATTGCTTCCGCTTCTTGCAGGCTGTGAGATGGTTGTGTTTCAGCCGCAAGGTCCGGCAGCACGAAGCATTACGGAGTTGATTAACTGGTCGATTGGGTGGATGCTTCTCGTCGTTGTCGTTGTATTTGCCTTGTTTGCTTACATTGTATGGAAATATCGGGATCGCCCTGAACGACAAGGGGAGGAGCCGCCTGAAGAGCACGGGAGTACGGTACTTGAAATTGTATGGACGGTCATTCCGATTTTGATCGTTATTGCACTAACGATTCCGACAATGAGAACGTTATACGATTTAGAAAAACCACCGAAAGGGTACGAAGATGAAAAGCCGCTCGTCATTCATGTCACATCAGCGGATTGGAAATGGATTTTTAGCTACCCAGAACAAAATATTGAAACAGTCAACTACGTCAACATTCCAGCAGGTCGCCTTGTGTTATTTAAAATGACTTCCGCGTCCACGATGCAGTCGTTTTGGGTGCCGGCGCTAGCTGGACAAAAATATACGATGAACAAAATGGAGACAGAATTGTACGTCGTTGCGGACCGTCCGGGATCGTATGAAGGGCGAAATACAAACTTTAACGGACGCGGGTATGCGCATATGCAATTTGAAGTGTTAGCGCAAACGCCAAAAGAGTTTGACAAATGGGTACAAGAAGTGAAACAAACGGCACCGAAACTAACGAAAGAAAAATATGAAGAGCTGTTATTGCCAACCCATTTAGGGCGATTGACGTTTGTCGATACGCATTTACAATGGGTAAACCATGCTGATCCGCACTCAAAGACGTACACAAATCCAGAATTATATCGCGGACATGGATATCAAGGGAAAATTTTTATTCGTGAAGATAACTATAAGAGCTCATCAATTTGTAACGATGAGCAACAAAAAGCTTTAGAGAGTGATAGCGGAGGTGAACATCATGGGCATTAAGTGGAATGAAATATTTGTTGGAGGAGACCCGCTTCTTGTCGGTTCACAAATTGCGATTGTATTGACTGTCGTTGCGATTGTTGTTGGATTAACGTACTTTAAAAAATGGGGTTGGTTATGGCGCGAATGGCTTACGACAGTTGACCATAAAAAAATTGGGATCATGTACATTTTATCAGGTGTACTCATGTTTTTCCGCGGCGGGATGGATGGACTGTTAATGAAGGCGCAAACAGCTCGCCCAGAAATGAATTTTTTAGATGCGCAACATTACAATGAAATTTTCACAACACATGGCGTCATTATGATTTTGTTTATGGCGATGCCGTTTTTGATCGGTTTAATGAACGTTGTCGTTCCTCTGCAAATTGGGGCGCGCGATGTGGCGTTTCCGCAGTTGAACGCACTTAGCTTTTGGCTATTTTTTAGCGGGGCGATGTTATTTAACATTTCATTCGTTGTCGGCGGTTCGCCGGATGCAGGATGGACGTCGTATTTCCCGCTTGCTGGAAAAGAATTTAGTCCGGGTATTGGAAATAACTACTATGCCATTGCGCTGCAAATTGCAGGTCTTGGGACGTTAATGACAGGTATTAACTTTATCGTCACGATTTTAAAAATGCGTGCACCGGGTATGACGTTAATGAAAATGCCGATGTTTACATGGACAACACTCATTACGTCAATCATTATTGTCGCGGCGTTCCCGATTTTTACAGTTGCCTTAGCATTAATGACGTTTGATCGCTTGTATGGAACACATTTCTTCACCCTTTCCTCAGGCGGAAGCGACATGCTTTGGGCAAACTTGTTCTGGCTTTGGGGTCATCCAGAAGTATATATTGTTATTTTACCTGCTTTTGGTATTTTCTCTGAAGTCATTGCGACATTTTCACGAAAAACGTTGTACGGATATACGTCGATGGTTATTTCGATCGTTGGCATTGCGTTTTTAAGTATGATCGTATGGGTGCACCATTTTTACACAATGGATGCAGGTCCGGCAGTAAACTCGTTTTTCTCGATTACAACGATGTTAATTGCTGTTCCAACTGGAGTGAAAATTTTTAACTGGCTATTTACGATGCGAAAAGGACGCATTCAATTTACAACAGCGATGTTATGGGCGCTTGCCTTTGTGCCTAACTTCGTCATCGGTGGCGTGACGGGAGTGATGTTGGCGATGGCAGCTGCAGACTATCAGTATCACAACACGCTATTTTTAGTCGCACACTTCCATTACGTGTTAATTCCAGGTGTCGTGTTTGCGGTGTTTGCAGGATTGTATTATTGGTGGCCAAAAATGTTTGGTTTTATGTTAAACGAGAAACTTGGAAAATATCATTTCTGGTTGTTTACGATCGGATTTAACGTCACATTTATGCCGATGTTTTTCCTTGGTTTAAAAGGGGCAGTTCGTCGTGCGTATACGTATTCAGCAGAATCAGGATTTGCGCCGCTATTTCTCGTTTCTGCGATCGGTTCGATCATTTTAGCGATCGGTTTTGCGGTATTTTGTTATAACATTTATTGGAGTTTCCGTTATGCGAAGCGCGATGTGTCACACGACCCATGGGATGCACGTACGCTTGAATGGATGACAGCATCTCCAGTCCAGTTTTATAACTTTGCGGTCGTTCCAGAAGTGAAACAATTAGATGCGTTTTGGCATATGAAAAAACGTGGCGAAACGCTCACATTAAAAGAAAGCGACATAAAGAAAATTCATATGCCAAGCAACTCAGGCTTGCCGTTTTATATGGCGGTTGTGTTTGGAATTACAGGTTTCTTCCTCGTCTTTGAAGCGCATATCGCGGCAGCTGTTGCGGCAATTGGAATTGTCATTGGGCTTATTATCCGTTCGTTTGATTATAATGACGGTTATTATGTAAGCGTCGATGAAATTAAACAAACAGAGCGGACGTGGAGAACGGTAGAAGGGGGGACGGAAAACCATGTCGGCTAACGTCAATCATTCGCTTCCACTGGAATATCAGACGGAACAAAACCGATTGAATATTTTAGGTTTTTGGATTTTTCTCGGGGCAGAAATTGTGCTGTTTGCGACGTTGTTTGCTGTTTATGGGGTGTTAGGTCACCGCTATGCCGGTGGCCCAACGCCAAGCGACATTTTTAAGCTGAATGATGTGCTTATTGAAACGTTGTTGTTGTTGACAAGTAGTTTTACATGCGGTTTGGCAGTCTTTTTCATGCGACAACGCGATATGAAAAAACTGCTCGTTTGGTTTATTATTACCCTTTTATTAGGGGCGGGCTTTTTGTTTATGGAAATTCGTGAGTTTATTCATTACGTGCATGAAGGGGCGACGATGCAAACGAGCGCGTTTTTGTCGAGCTTTTTCGTATTGCTTGGCACGCACGGAGCGCACGTGACGTTTGGGATCATTTGGGCAGTAATGCTTATTATTCAGCTTCTTCAACGCGGTTTGACGCCAATGACCGCACGAAAAATGTTTATCATTAGTTTATATTGGCATTTCCTTGATGTTGTTTGGATTTTCATTTTTACGTTCGTTTATTTAAAAGGGATGGTGGGGTAAATGGAACATAAAAGCAAATATCCCGTTAGCCACGTTGTCGGATTTTTATTTTCGCTTATTTTAACGTTTGTTGCGGTATTTGTCGCGTTGAAAATGAACGTATCGTATACGATTGTGATGTGGATCATCGGTTCACTCGCTGTCATTCAAGCTGGTCTTCAACTATTTATGTTCATGCACGTAACAGAAGGAGAGGACGGAAAAACGAACGTCATTAATATGGCTTATGCGGTATTTGTCGCGATCGTCATTGTCGCAGGTTCGATTTGGGTGTTAACATCGGGGCATGCCGCGCATTAAAACAACTGGTTGTATGCCAGTTGTTTTTTTGTTTTTATCTTTACATATACATGTCCACCTCCCGCATTTTCATTATTCTTGTTATAATGAAAAAGAATAGGGAGGAGGGCTGGGTGTGCGTATATATGAAGAAACGTTAAAAAAGTTGTTCATAAATTACACCATTGGATCCGTTTTAGCTGTTGTCGGCGTTGGCAGTACGTTGATGGTGATGGCGTTAAATATTCGGCAAGTGGACTTGTTGATGTTGTTGCTTATTCAATTTTTCTCTTTTTGTGTGATGTTATTTATCGAATATCGTGCCTTTCGAAAAGATATTCATCCCATTCGTCGCATTTTTTACGAAACAAACGTTACGGAAGAACAATTTTATTGGGGGCTTGTCCAAGCGAAGCGCTTTCCGCTGTTGACGGTCAGACGCATCGCCCTGCCGCATTTTCTAGGGCTGTCTGTTCCAGCTGTTGCATTAACGCTTTCACTTATTTTTATCGACGTGTTGCGCATTCCATATATGTACGTCGCATATGCATTGTTTGGCGCGTTGTTGATCGCCATGCTTCATGCGATGATTGAGTTTTTTTTAACACTACGAACGATGCGTCCGCTTATTCGCGATATGATGCAAATCGGGAGAATGCATCGGTTTCATGAAGCAATTCGGGCGACAAACGTTGTGTATGTACCGATGAAAATAAAAATAGGGCTGAGTGTATTATTTATTGGCATTTTCCCGGTGTTATTATTTGTGTTAGCGACGGAAGTGAAGTTGTTTGCAGAGGGGCAAAATACGTTTTCAGGCTATTGGACGTGGACGATTGTTGTTTTAG
This sequence comes from Anoxybacillus flavithermus, assembly GCA_002243705.1. Classification (GTDB taxonomy): domain Bacteria; phylum Bacillota; class Bacilli; order Bacillales; family Anoxybacillaceae; genus Anoxybacillus; species Anoxybacillus flavithermus. The sequence continues at coordinate 225,148 of CP020815.1, read as the reverse complement.
TCATTTCTGTTTTGTTTTCTTTATTTGCGGCGCGTGTGTTATCAGAAGATGTGGAACGAAGCATTGAAGATTTACTTCAATATATGAACCGCGTGCAAAGAAAAGAGTATGAACTGATGTGCGACAACGTATATATTGATGAATTTTCCGAGCTTACAAATGGCTTCAATCATATGGTCGATGCGATTGTTGAACGGGATGAAAAAAATAAGCAATTATTAAATAGCTTTATTTCGGTCATGACGACGGCACTTGATGCGCGTGATGAATATACAGCTGGTCACTCGCAGCGTGTTGCCGTATATGCTGTAGAAATTGGTAAGCGTCTAGGAATGACAAATGAACAACTTGCGCGTTTATATCGTTCTGCTATTTTGCATGATATCGGCAAAATCGGTATCCCTGATCACATTTTATTAAAAGACGGAAAATTAACAGATGAGGAATTTGCATGGATTAAAAAACACCCGGCGCTCGGTGAAAACATTATTCGCCAAGTGCAGCCAATTGAGGAAGTAAAAGATTTGCTTCCAGGCATTCGATCACATCATGAACGGATCGATGGAAAAGGATATCCTGATGGCTTAGAAGGGGAAGACATTCCGCTATTTGGTCGCATCATTGCGGTTGCTGATGCGTTCGATGCGATGACGTCTGATCGTCCATATCGAAAGGGAATGCATGTAGAAAAAGCCGTTTCGATTTTGCTAGAAGGTCGTGGGACACAATGGGATGCCCAAATGGTCGATTGTTTTATTTCTTTTTTAAAGGAGAGAGAACAAGAAAAAGTGAGTTAGATGCCAACGACGGCATCTATTTTTTTTATGTAAGTGATATACTAAAAGAAAAAGGATGTGAGATCGTGAAACGGCTCATCATTAGCTTCATTATTTTGCTTGCAGGATGCGCGAACGCGAATGAGCAAGATCCATCGAACGTGAAACAGTTAGAACAAACCATTGCAAAACAACAAACGACCATCGATCAACTACAAGAAAAAAATGAACAGCTTCAAAAGGAAAACGAACAATTGAAAAGTGAAGTAAACCAAATGACTTCATCTTCGCTTTTATCGGTCGCTTTAGACGTTGTGGAGGCGTTGAAAAATAAAGATATGAATGCGCTTGCATCTTACGTTCATTCTACAGCGGGTGTGCGTTTCAGTCCGTACGGGCATGTCGATATTCAAAATGATTTGCAGTTTTCGGCTTCTCAACTTCCATCCCTTTGGTCTTCGACGCAAGTGTATCAATGGGGAGTATATGACGGTTCAGGTGATCCGATTCAGTTTACTTTTCAAGACTATTTCGATCGTTTCGTCTATGATGTCGATTTTGCGAATCCGCATATGATTGGAAACAATGTTGCTGTTGGCACAGGAAATATGATTAATAACATTCAACAAGCATATCCGAATGGGTCATTTGTTGAATTTCATTTTACCGGTTTTGATCCACAGTATAGCGGGATGGACTGGCGAAGTTTGCGTCTTGTTTTTGAGCAAGAAAACGGTCAATGGAAACTTGTCGGCATCATTCATGACGAATGGACGACATAACATATACAAAAGGTGTCCGGATAGGGACACCTTTTGTATTACTCACCTTTTAATTGTTTCAGTTGTTGTTCGACTTCTATATCAAATGATTGAGGGGGCAACGTTTGAATGACTGAGCGAGCTTTTGCTTCTGCTTCAAGTAACATTACTTTTTCTTCCATCCGCACGAAGCCTTTTACGATATGATCGTAACGGAAAGACGTGATCGCTTCATCCATTTGTTTCATCGTTTCAGCGACATAAAAGCGAGTCATTAATTGCATTTGTTTCAATTTTAATTGCTCGTACGTTTCGTACAATTGTTTCACTTTTTCTGTCAAAACAGTTGTTTTTTCTTTTAATGTGTTGTATTGTTGCGTATATAGTTCTAATTTTTTTTCATAGGCGACTTTTTCTTGAAGGGCCATCTTTGCGATCGGCTCTTCATTTTTTTCTACAGCTAATTTTGCTTGGCGAGCCCGCTTTGCGATCATTTCTTCTGCATCTGCGATGAGACGCTCATATTTTTGTTGTAGCACAAATTGTTGTGCCAATGCTTGTTGTGCTTGTTCAAGCTGTTCTTCTAGTTCACGAATGTACTGTTTCGTCATGCGAATCGGATCTTCGCATTTGTCAATGATGTCATGTATGTCGGCAAGAACGACATGTTTTACGCGTTTAAAAATGCCCATATCACTTTTCCTCCTTTTGGATTGTTTTTTCCCATTCATCTAAAAAGCTATGGTTTTGAATAGGTGGAACGAATGGTTCAAATTCAGTTGCAGGCTTTGTCTTCCCTCTAAATAAAATGTAAGCGGCAACGATCGCCAAAACAGCAAGCAACGCTTTCGGTAAAAGTGCAACCAACCCGATTGCCATGAGCGCACCGCCAATCCACTTCCTACCACCGTGCGTCGTTTTCCAAACGATCCATCCGATGATGACTAATGCCAGCTGAAGAAGGAAAGGAATCCATCCGAACATTGGCATACCGTGTGGTCGCATCATTTGTGGACCGTGATGACCGAACGCGCGATGATGTTTCCCCATTCCCATTATGTGTTCTGCTGGCATTCGTCCGCTCCAACCGATGTGCATGAAATAAGTAGCGATGTGCGCGAATACGGCGACGACAACTAGTCCACCGATCAAGAAGAAAACCGTTCGTTTTTTCACATCTATCACCTCCTTCGTCATTTACAGTTTGAATTGTACAAGCGAAAAGAGAAAATGAGGTGAAAAATAAAAAAACGTGCAACATTTATGCACGTTCATTCGGAAAAGTAATAGTGAATGTAGTTCCTTTGCCAACTTCGCTCTCTACGTGAATGTTTCCTTCATGTGCTTCGACAATCCATTTTGCGATGGAAAGCCCAAGTCCGTGTCCGCCAATTTGTCGTGTCCGCGCTTTGTCTGCACGATAAAATCGGTCAAAAATGCGGGGAAGATGCTCAGGAGCAATTCCAATACCTGTATCAGCCACAGACATCGTTACTACTTTTCGTTGCTTTATTACGTGTTGAGCTAACGATAGGGAAACTGTTCCGCCTTCAGGTGTATATTTGATGGCATTATCAAGCAAAATGTACAACAGCTGTGTACATTTGTCCTCGTCTCCAACAAATTCAATTTGTTCAGACGCATGAAACTGAAGCGTAATGTTCTTTTTATTTGCAAGCTCTTGTAACGACTGTAACGTACGTTCTGCACATGCACGTAGTTCAAACGGTTTTCTTTCAATTTGAAGCTTTGCATCATCTGTACGTGCAAGGGTAAGAAGATCGTTAATGAGCTTTGTCATTCGTTTCGTTTCGTCTCCTAGACGTTCAATCGTTTTTTGGCTGAATGGATCGGACGTTAATGACGCATCCATTTTCAACGCTTCCACAGACGAGTAAATGACGCTAAGTGGCGTCCGCAATTCATGGGAAGCGTCCGCCACAAATTGACGCTGGCGATTGTATGCGTCTTGAATCGGAACGAGCGCCCGTTTTGACATAAAATAACTAAAGGCAATAGCGACGGCGATAAATAAGATGCCTAGACTAAGCAAAATAAATGTCGACCATTTGAGCAAACGAAACATGCTTGTGACGTCCATCCCGACATACAAAACACCGATGAGTTGTCGGTCAATGATGATTGGTCGGGCAGCCGTTAATATTTTTAATTCATCCGCACGAAATCGTGTTAACTCATGACGATGATGGGGGATCGTGACTTCGACATATCTCAATTCGTTTTTTTCCGGCGTCCACGGTTGAAGGGTAGAAAGAAGTAGCGGTCGCAATCCTTTATTCACTTCGTCGCCCATCATTAATCGCCCACGTGTATCGACGACGTAAAAAAATAGTTGGTCTTCACTTAAAAAAATGACATTTTGGTCGGTAGGCCACCCGATAAACGATTGTTCTTCTAACATGTTTTGAATTGTTTGGCCTTCTTGTTCAGCGAGCGTTCGAATGCGACGCTCTTGGTCGTTTGTAATAACGGCATGAATGAAAAAAGAAACAACAGCGATAAAAATGGCTAAAAAAGCGATAAGAATACCGCTATATGTGGTAGTTAATCGCCATTGTGTGCGGCGAAACATATCGGAATGATGAAAAAAAGATCGTATACTATTTTTCAATGGTATATCCCACCCCGCGCACCGTTTTAATAAGTTGTTGTTGTTCATCGCCAATTTTTTTACGCAATAGCTTAACGGTTGCGTCAATCGTTTTCATCGATACGTCCGCATCGTATCCCCAAATGCGATCGAGAATAATGTCGCGTGTTAGAACGCGTCCTCTATTTTGTAATAATAAATCAAGTAGTTGAAATTCACGTGGGGTTAATATAATTTGTTCACCATCTTTCAACAGTGTATGGCTTGTACGATTGACCTCAAACGCTCCCCAGCGAACAATTTCTTCTTGAATCGGTGCGAACGTGCGCCGGGACAATGCTTTCAGCCGCGCCATAAGCTCATCGATTTCAAACGGTTTCACTAAATAATCGTCCGCTCCAGCTTCCAGTCCTTCAACGCGATCTTGAACCGCATCTTTTGCGGTTAACATTAAAATCGCTCCGTGATAACCACGTTTTCTTAAACGTTGACATATGCTCACCCCATCGCCATTTGGTAACATCCAATCTAAAATGATCACATCATAAAATGAAGCGAGGGCATAATCATAGGCATCTTCTCCTTCTTGTACCCAATCAACATGTTCGACACCTTTTTTCTTTAATAAGTGGACAATGAGTTCACCTAAATATATATCGTCTTCAGCAAGCAACACTCTCATTCTCATCACCTTTTTTTCTTCATCATATCAAATGTTGATGAAAAATGAGTGAAAAAAGATAAGGGAAATCCCCTATGGGTAGTGTTAAAAAATCCATGAAAAGACCTTTTCAAGGTATTTAAAGAGTATGATGGCATCGGATTCGCCCTTGACAAACACTTGCCAAAGGAGAGAAACGGTCAGTAAGGGCAAAGGCAGAAAAAAAGGGCATAGGAAAGCAGCCCTTGCCCTTTCCGTATTTTACCTTTGGCGAGGTTCGGATGGTCAAGGGTTCGCTTCGCCGAATCCGTCCTTAGGACGCTGCTTGTTGTGCCAACATCTCTTGCGCCATGGCGATCAACTTCGCCCAGCGCGCAGGCATATGTGGGAGGCTCTCCAACGCAGGGATGACGACAGGCACTCGTTTTTCTAGGGCACTATGTGGGCGTAAGAAGTTGAAATACGCCACAAAGAGCGTGACAAAGGAAACCGAGCCTTTTTCTGCGCCAAATCCATGAGTGGGTCGGTAGTTGCCTTTTTAAACGTTCGGTTGAATTGTTCCATGATCTGTTTCAGTGGTCGATATTCCTCGGACACGGGATCCTCATTTGTCAGTCCGATGACTTGGCGGACATCGAAAGAAATTCCGTGTTGGGCGAAAAAGTGCTGAGCTAACAAGTAAATCGGATTGCCATCCACAACGAAAGGCAAGTCTTCAGGAATCAACGGTAGCTTTTTGAGGACGTCATCGATCGCACGGGTTGCAGAGAATGTATCCCGATTTGAGGAAACGCGATACGACAACACGACTTTTTTCACGGCATCAAACATAAAGAACAAGTAATGCCAGCGCCCTTTGACGCGAATATACGTCTCGTCGCCACAGAAGGAGCCAGACAATTCATACGGAAAACGATCCACAAAAGGTTGGACGATCAATGCAACACTGTTAGCATAGTTGATGACCGTTTGGTGAGAAATCGACAACCCATGGACGTCTTTCATGATACTCGCCGTTTTCCGCGCAGAGAGTCCGTAGTTGACGTGATACGTCAAGATTAGCCCGAGCGTGTGAGAGGACACCGAAAGACGTGATACATCCACTTTGGTCTTGATCGGCGACGACGGTGCCAACGGGTTGAAATCAAAGAGAAACTCGCGATAAAGATAGCGAACTTTAAAGGCATATGGCGTGTGTTGAAACTGTTCTTTTTCCTGAGGTGTCATCCGCCGAAGGTTCGTTTGGTAAAACGAACAATCATCGTTTTTGCATTTGTAGAAATAGACAGAGGGTGCTTAGCATTGCAGACAGGTTAATCGGTCTTGAATGGTGGTTTTGGTGTTGGCGCATCGTTGAATCGGCTTTAACGGTGTTCGTATTCGGCAAGAAGTTGGTGGTAGTCCAGACGCGGAAGCGTTTCGATAACCGGCAGCTCATCGATTTGAAGTTTCTGATACGCAGGTTCTTCGGCATCCACGTTGGTGGGGGACTTCCCGAGAAGCGCCCCCATCAAATAAATAATGATTTGATATTGGGGCTTGATTATTTCAAACAAATACGCTAATAATTGAGGTAACAAGCTTGTCCCTCCTTTGTTTAGGTAGTTGGGTGTGTGGTTACCTCAATCGTACCAAAAACAACAGTGGTGGCAAGCTTTTTTTTGTCGAGAACTGCAGAAAATCAATAAAAACTTAGGGTATGCCTTTAAAACTTTTGACAATACCAAAGGAAGCGAGGAAGTATCGGCAGAGCAGCTCACATTTAACCGTTTTTATGCAGTTGTGCTATCATTTATCGTCGGAGTTGCTTCTGGTATTGTCGGAGCGGCAGGGGCGTTTGTTATTGTACCCATTATGCTCGTCATTTTAAAGTACCGACACGTATTGCGATCGGTTCATCTGTGGCGATTACGTTTATTTTCTCAATCGGTGCGACGATTGGGAAAGTGATGGGCGGACATATGCTTCTCGTTCCATCGCTTGTAATGATTATTGCTAGTTTACTAGCTGCCCCCGTTGGAGCAAAACTAAGCCAAAAAATAAATACAAAAGTGCTTGAATACATTTTACTTGTATTAATTGTAGCGACTGTGATAAAAATTTGGTATGAAATGCTCGTGTAAGCTGGCTCGTTTGAGTCGGCTTTCTTTTGTTCATTGCAACAGTCATGAAAATTTGGTATGATGTTAAATAGTGGAAAAATAAAGAAATAGGATGATGAGGATGAAACGAGCGCGTATTATTTATAACCCGACGTCAGGAAGAGAAATATTTAAAAAGCATTTACCAGATGTACTGATTCGATTAGAACAAGCCGGATATGAAACGTCATGTCATGCGACAACAGGGGCAGGAGATGCGACAGAGGCAGCGAGAAAAGCGGTCGAACGCGAATTTGACCTCGTTATTGCTGCTGGTGGAGACGGCACGATTAACGAAGTCGTCAACGGGCTAGCGGATGCGTCATATCGCCCGAATCTTGGCATTATTCCAGTCGGTACGACGAACGATTTTGCCCGAGCGATCGGTGTACCACGCTCGATTGAAGGAGCATGTGACGTCATCGTAAACGGTGAAGCCGTGCCGATTGATATCGGTGCAGTAACGAACGAAGGAAAAACACATTATTTCATTAACATCGCAGGTGGCGGTCGTTTAACCGAACTAACATATGAAGTGCCAAGCAAATTAAAAACGATGATTGGCCAACTCGCCTACTATTTAAAAGGAATTGAAATGCTTCCTTCCCTCCATCCTGTTCACGTAAAAATCGAGTACGATGGCAAGATGTTTGAAGGGGCTGTCATGCTTTTCCTCGTTTCGCTTACGAACTCGGTCGGTGGTTTTGAAAAATTAGCCCCTGATTCATCGTTAAACGATGGTATGTTTGATTTAATTATTTTAAAAGAAACGAACTTAGCAGAATTTATTAAGATTGCAACGCTCGCGTTGCGCGGTGAGCATATTCACGATCCGCACGTCATTTATACGAAAGCAAATCGAGTCAAAGTATATACAGAAGAAAATATGCAGCTTAATTTAGATGGAGAATATGGTGGCATGCTTCCGGGGGAGTTTGTCAATTTGTATCGCCACATAAACGTATTTGTTCCGAAAGAAAAAGCCGAACAAATGAGAACAGGGGAATGAGCCTGTTCTTTTTTGTTCGACTATGCTACAATCTTGACAGCATTTTGCGGAAGGAGAAAGGACCATGGAGGCACCTGTTGCAAAAAACGAGTATTACGATGTCATCTTTGAAGATTTAACACATGACGGAGCAGGCGTGGCAAAAATTGATGGCTTTCCAATTTTCGTTCCGAATGGTTTACCCGGCGAAAAAGCAAAAGTGAAAGTTATCAAAGTAAAAAAAGGCTACGGCTACGGTCGTTTAATTGAATTATATGAGCCAAGCGCAGATCGCGTAGAGGCACCGTGTACGGTTTATAAACAATGCGGGGGCTGTCAGCTGCAGCACCTTAGCTATGAAGGGCAATTGAAAGCGAAACATAAACATGTAAAAGAAGTACTCGCCCGTATCGGGAAAATTGAAGATGTCACGGTCCATCCCGTTCTGGGGATGAACGACCCGTGGCGATATCGAAACAAAGCGCAAGTGCCCGTCGGTGAACGCGAAGGTGGGCTCGTCGCAGGTTTTTATAAGGAAAGAAGCCATGACATTATTGATATGGATACTTGTTTGATCCAACAAGAAATGAACGATATTGTCGTTCAGACGGTCAAACAAATTTGTGAGCAATACAACATTCCAGCTTATAATGAACAGACGCATAAAGGGCTTCTCCGTCATATTATGGCTCGCTATGGGGCGACAACGAAAGAAGTGATGGTTGTACTCATTACGCGCACCGAGGAGTTGCCTCATAAAAACAAAATCGTTGAGGCGATTGTAAAACGTGTACCGAATGTAAAATCGATTGTACAAAATATAAACCCGAAACGAACAAATGTCATTATGGGAGAACAGACGCGCGTGCTTTGGGGCTCGGAATATATTTATGATTATATCGGTGACATTCAATTTGCGATTTCTGCTCGCTCGTTTTATCAAGTAAACCCAGAACAAACGAAAGTGTTATATGAAAAAGCGTTAGAATATGCGGAGTTGACAGGAGAGGAAACAGTCATTGACGCTTACTGTGGCATCGGAACGATTTCACTCTTTTTATCGAAAAACGCGAAAAAAGTATACGGGGTCGAAGTCGTTCCCGAAGCGATTGAAGACGCGAAACGGAACGCTGAACTAAACGGTGTGACGAATGTGGAATTTGCCGTCGGAGAGGCGGAAGTCGTCATTCCGAAATGGTACGAGCAAGGAGTAAAAGCGGACTGTATTGTCGTCGACCCACCGCGCAAAGGCTGTGACGAATCGTTATTGCAAACGATCATTGCCATGAAACCGAAACGTGTAGTGTACGTCTCGTGCAACCCAGCTACCCTCGCGCGAGACCTGCGCATTCTCGAAGACGGCGGCTATAAGACGCTCGAAGTCCAGCCTGTCGACATGTTTCCGCACACTGTGCATGTGGAGTGTGTCGTGAAGTTAGAGGTTAGTAAATGCTAGGAAAACATCGATAAAAAGGAAAGGGCGTCTCCTTTCCTTTTTCATTTGTGGTTCCTCTACATAGTCATAATCTGTTATGTGTGTGTATGCAATTTTATTAAAATACTGTTAATTTATTCTAAAGTATAATATAATCTTAAACAAAATTCATTTCCGAGATAGAAGGGGAATTATGGAGAATATAAAAAAACTACATCCTATTAGCATAACCATCATTATCGGAACATTGTTTGCGAGAATGGCGATGTTTATGACCATTCCGTTTTTAGCTATTTATTTAACGAGCGTAAAAGGAGTTAGTGCTTCGTTTGCAGGGGCAATTATTGGGATCAGCTCGATTGTCGGTTTGTTTGGTGGTTTTTTTGGCGGGTATTTTTCTGATCGATACGGGAAAGAAAAAATGATGAAAATGTCGCTTCTCATGTGGACGTTCGTGTTTATTGGTTTTGCCACAGCCGAGAGCGTTTGGACGTTTTTCTTATTAAATGCGCTCAATGGATTATGTCGCTCGTTTTTTGAACCGTCTTCGCGAGCATTGTTATCGCAAGTGACAAAACAAGAAAATAAATTGCTTGTGTTTAACTTGCGATATGCGGCAATTAATGTAGGAGCGGCAATTGGTCCATTAGTCGGCTTGAAGATCGGTGCTTCGTCATCGACGACGGCATTTTTTGTTACTTCTTTTGTTTATTTTCTTTATTTCATTTTACTTGTCACACTTTTTTCAAAGTATACAATTGAAAAGCATAGCGACGCATCTGAACATGTAACGCTTCGAAACGCTGTCACTGTGTTAGGTAATGACCGTGTGTTTTTATTCGCCGTGATTGGAATGATTCTCGGTATAACAGGCTATTCACAATTTAATTCTACGATTCCACAATATTTGTCGCAATATAAAGATGGTGTACAACTTTTTTCTTATTTAATTGTATTTAACGCCATTACGGTACTCGTTGTACAGTATCCCGTTTCAAGAATTGGCAAGCATTATTCTGCATTAACATCGATTATGCTCGGCATTGGCGCGGTAGCCTTAGGTCTTTTTGGATTTGGTTTATTTACTGCTGTTCCGATGTTATTTGTCTCGATGTTTGTGTTAACGGTTGGAGAAGTGATGATGTTTTCGATGACCGACATATTTATTGACCAAATTGCCCCTAAACATATGAAAGGATTATATTTTGGTTCGATGGGTTTTACGGCCATAGGTAACGCTATCGGCCCTTGGATTGGGGGATTGATGCTTGAACACCTTGGTTATGGAAATCATTTTCTTATTTTCAGTTTGCTAGCTTTATGTACGTCGATCGGATTTCCGATTTTTTTATATGTCGGCGGATTAATGAAGGCGACGAAACGACATATTGAGTATAGTTTGTAGCCGCTTTATATTTTTTGTAGCGGGAGAGATGGTGGAATGAAAAAATCTATTTTCGTTTTTAGTTTATTGGTTGCGGTCATGACGGTCGGGGTGTTTTTTTACAAAAAAAACGATTTTAAACAAAACGTTGATTTTGCTCGTCTTGATGAAAAAGAACTATTTTCCTATAAATCCCAATATGTAGGGGATGTGAGTAATGTTTCGGGTTTACTTGACCAATTAGCTTTTGGGACATATCGAAGAAGCCTATCGCTTCAAACGGTGAAAGAGCCGTATGGAATGACAGTGCATTATGATATGGAAAATACAGAGATGGGCTTGAAGAAAATAGAAAAATTGTTGTATGACAATGCCGTTATTTTGTTCGTTTTAATTGAAAATTTGGATCGTATTACGTTTGATATGAATGTAGACGCAAAACACGTTTCTTATTCGTTTGAGAGAGAACAAGTGCAAAAACAAATGGATGAGCACTTATCTGTATATGCAAAGGATATTGATCGCTTTCGCTCATTATTGTATGCACTAAAAGGTGTGGGAGATGTTGAGAAAGCAGTAAGTGAAGCGATTAAAGAACATGGGAAAACGTATGGAAAGGGAGAATACATTACGGAAGGACACATTATTCTTGGCGCAGAACAAAAAGGAAACGAAGTGAAAGCATACACAATCGCAAGTGTTGGTGTATTTGAATTTCAAGACGGTATATTTGCCATTGTGTCAGGCAGCAGGGCCATTCCGACGGTAATGACATTTTCTATTGGTGAGCACGGGCAATATAAAATCATCGCCTATGAAGAGCCACTTGATGGAGATGCATATGCAAAATCGGTTAAGCGCATGTTTCCGAAAAAATATTACTCGCAGGTGTTGTATGCAGAGAAATACTATGATGAACTTGCTGAACAGCAAGAAAGACAGGCGCGGGAGTATTTGAAACAGATTGGTCGAGATGCAAAAGTGAGTACATGGCATGTGGAAAAACAACCGCTCAACATTTCCGTAGAAGCGATGAACCATTTTCTTACCATGCTTGGTAGCGACCCATTTTTGAGTAAGTGTCCAGATTGGCTTGGAACGCGTGAAGTAATTGAACAAGGGATTCGGTATGTGTACGAAACATCTCAAAGTAAAACAAATGATGAAAGAGATGTAATTGTTTTAAAGAAGATGGAAGAAGATGGAACGATCATCGACATGCGGCAGTATGTCATTGGGGAAAATAAATTAAAGCGTATAAAGTAAAAGCAGTCCGCTCGTCTAGGACTGCTTTTACGTTGGGGTGGCGATAGAATGAAGGTAGTCTCTCCACCTAAATAATTTTGGATAGTTGCTCGGTGAGATGCGCGATGTGTTCGTATGATTTCTTTAATTCATTTAGAGATTCATACGTATGATTTACATCATCTTTCATATTTTGCGATATATAATCGATGGCGATTGTGAGTTTAGAGAAATTTTCGAGTTTCTTTGTAATATGATCAGCGGCTTCTCTACTTTTTTCAGCCATCTTACGAATTTCATTCGCGACGATGGCGAATCCTTTGCCGTGTTCTCCTGCTCTTGCTGCTTCAATGGGAGCGTTTAAACCTAGTAAGTTTGATTTTAAGGCAACTTCTTTTACAAATGCGGTAATGGCTTGAATTTGTTCGAATGTTTGTATAGATCGTTCCGCTTCCTCACGTAATTGTTGCATATCTGTTACAATCTTCTTTGAAAAGGTATGAAGATGTTCTGTGCTTGCTGTCATTTCTTCAAGAAGTCCAACAAATTCATTGACACTTTCTTGTAGTACATGTTGTTGATAAGTCACATCGGTTGCTATTTTTAATACGGCATAAGGATGTTTATTTTCATTAAGAACATGGACGTAAAAAGCGTCTAGCCATATACGTTCACCTTTTCGATTAATACGCATTACTTTTTCGTGAAAGGTTTTTCCTTGGCTTAAATTTTTGCAAAAAGAGAGATATTGTGGGCTATTTGCAAAATCGGAAAGACAAAATTGTTTATGGTGCATATGTTTTAATTCGTCTAAACTGCACCCCATGGTTTTGGAAAATAATAAATTCGCTCATAAAATGTTTCCTGTTAAATCAAAAATAACCATATCAAAAGAGTTTGAAACAGATTGTAAAAGATGATCTGAACTAATGTTTTCAAGATGCAACAGAATCCCCTCCATTTTCTTCCCTAATTATTTTATGGCAATATAAAGTCAAGAGTGATTAGGTTATTGCTATATTTATAAAGTGAGTTATTTTGATTGCTTAGTTAACTACTCTATGGTACTATATAGTAGTACTCAATATTATTGAATACCAACAAGATTGAGTACGTAGGAGGTGTTTTTTTGGAAAATCTAAGCGAAATGCTGAAAGGGATTTTAGAAGGCATCGTACTAGAGATTATAAGCCGCGGCGAAATATACGGCTATGAGATCACGAAAAAGCTGCACGCGTTAGGTTTCCAAGGGATTGCGGAAGCGACGGTATATGCATTGTTGTTGCGGCTAGAAAAAAATAAGCTTGTCCACATTACGAAAAAACCGTCAGACATGGGGCCACCAAGAAAGTTTTATACGTTAAACGAGCGAGGATTTGAGGAATTAGCAGCTTTTTGGGCAAAGTGGGATTTTCTTAGCGAGCGTATTCATCTGTTACGAACGAATGGAGGAGAGAAAAATGTTTAGTCACGAGATGAAAGAAAAAATCAAGCAATTTGCGAAAGAGCAAGCGCCATATTATTTAGAGGAAGCGGAGATGACGTATATGGAAAAAGTGCGTCGGAAAACAGGGGAAACGAAAAGCAAACTGATGGCGAAGCTCGCGAAATTCAAAAGTCGCTCCGAAACAGCGATGGAAGCAGAAAACGATATGATTCTCTATATGAGCGACTATATGAAAGATTTAATGGAACAAGGGCTATCGGAACAAGAAGCGTTTGAGCAGGCGAAAAAAGAATTAAAGTTTCGCAGCGAAACGACAAAGTCAGCTGATTTGCAAGAACGGATTGTCGCGCACTATCACCATATGGACATTGCCGATTATGAAGCCGTTGGGTTGTTTTACGGAGCGTTTGTTTTCTTAGGAATTTCGATTGGTGCGCTCATTGGTTTTATCGGCAGCGGTGGCTGGGAGATGTTTTTATCTGGTGGATGGATTCGCACGCTCATTGGTGCGATTATCGGCTTTTTGATCGGAACGGGATTAGGGCTTTTGAGTAATGCAGTGATTGTGTTGAAACGGAAAAAGTAGTCCATGAGGGGATAGATGTCAGATGATGCGAAACGTTAGAAAAAACAAAGACCTCGGCATTTATGGCTTAGCGGCAAAATGGTACGATCGTAATTCGCGAAAAAGTAGGCTAGCGGAAATGAAAGGATATGCCGATGAAGTGGCGGCGCATGTGACGAAAGGTGCTCACATATTAGAAGTCGCACCTGGTCCAGGTTATTTGTCCATTGAACTGGCCAAAAGGGGATTTCATGTAACTGCTGTTGATATAAGTCCAGATTTTGTTGAAATCGCAAAACGTAACGCCAAAGAAGCAAATGTTTCCGTGAGTTTCATGGAAGGAAATGCCTCGCAATTACTTTTTGACGACTATTGTTTCGATTTTGTTATTTGTACGGCAGCGTTTAAAAACTTTAAAGAGCCTGTCAAAGCATTATGCGAAATGTATCGGGTGCTTAAACAAGGCGGGACGGCGCTCGTTATAGATATGAATCGAGAGGCGACAGAGGAAGAGATTGAGTATGAAGCAAGCAAAATGAAGGGGATTGACAAGTATTTTGTAAAATTTTCATTTAAGACGTTTTTAAAACAAGGGGCTTACACAATAGAGGAGTTTGAAGCATTTATCAAAGAAACGCCGTTCCAACAGCACAAGATAAGCAAAAACGGGATCGGATTATATGTGTATCTTTATAAATAGAAAATGTTCAAACCTGCTGCTGAGGCAGGTTTTTATTTTCTTGTTCATATTCTGTTCATAAAAGCGTGTTACGATTGCTTTGCATGAAACGATAAGGAGGAAGGAACGATGCAGAGATTAAATAGCGATTGGGCGATTGAAGCGAACGGACTTGTGAAAATATTTGGAAATAATCGGGCGGTGGATGGTGTTGATTTACACGTTGGCGCTGGTACGATTTACGGTGTGCTTGGACCGAATGGGGCAGGAAAAACGACGACCGTTAGGATGCTTGCGACGTTGTTGCGGCCAGATGGCGGGACAGCGCGCATTTTTGGCTATGACGTAGTTAAAGAGCCGCAAATCGTTCGGCAATTGATTGGAGTGACTGGGCAATATGCTTCAGTGGATGAATCGCTCACGGCGCTAGAAAATTTAATCATTTTTTCTCGCTTGCTCGGACTGAGCCGTACAGAAGCAAAACGTAAGGCAACCGAATTGCTAGAGGAATTTGGGTTGGTGGAAGCAGCGAAACGTCCACTGAAGCATTTTTCAGGAGGGATGCGCCGCCGATTGGATCTTGCGGCGAGTTTAATTGCTCAGCCGCCGCTCATTTTCCTTGATGAGCCGACGACAGGATTAGACCCGCGGACACGCAATCAAATGTGGGACACAATTCGCCGACTAGTGGGCATGGGGTCAACGGTATTGTTAACGACCCAATATTTACAAGAAGCAGACGAACTCGCCGACCGTATCGCTGTGATCGACCGCGGACGAGTCGTGGCAGAAGGAACAGCGGATGAGCTCAAAACATCGATTGGCAATTCATCGCTACAATTAAAACTTGACAATCCACAACATATAGAAATAGCACGGCAAATAGTAGAGCGTGTACTTAACGCTCGCGCTAACGTCTCAGCGGATACAGGAAAAATTACTGCACCGATGACGGATGCTGACCGAGTGACTGATTTACTCGTTGCCCTCCGCGAAGCAAACATCCAGTTAGCGGAATTAAGCGTACAAAAACCAACGCTAGACGAAGTTTTTTTAGCGATTACAGGCCATGGAGTAAAAGGAGAGGAAAGCGCATGAATCATACGGCAAACCGCGAATTAAAAAACTATACAAACGTTCGGCAGACGGTACAACAAATATTAACGATGGCGTACCGAAGTTTATTAAAAGTGCGGCGTACGCCAGAGCAGTTATTTGATGTTACGTTCCAACCAATCATTTTCACGTTGATGTTCACTTACATTTTTGGTGGGGCGATCGCTGGAAATGTGCATAACTACTTGCCAATGATTATTCCTGGCATCCTTGTGCAGACGTTAATTGGCGCTTCCGTCGCCTCCGGTGTCCAACTTCGTGATGATATGGACAAAGGCGTTTTCGACCGGTTTAAGTCGTTGCCGATTGCTCGCATCGCACCGCTGGCAGGCGCTTTATTAGCTGATACGGTTCGCTATACGATCGCCACCGTGCTTACGTTTGCGATGGGATTTCTCATTGGCTATCGCCCGGAAGGAGGACTCGCTAGCGTTGCGTTCGCTGCTGTTTTTGCTATCGGATGCGCATGGGCGGTGAGCTGGATTTTTGCTTTCTTTGGCGTTGTCGCACGCAATGCCGCGAGCGTACAAGGAATTTCTATGCTGGCGTTGTTTCCGCTTATGTTTCTTTCGAATGCATTCGTACCGGTAAAGACGATGCCCAATTGGCTGCAATGGTTTGCGAACATCAATCCGATTTCACATATGATTACAGCCGTTCGCGAGTTGACGAATCAAGGAACGATTGGTTCGGACTTTGCGACGTCGCTTCTTGGCGCAGCGGTCATTGTCGCTATTTTTGCTCCTATTACCGTTCGCGTTTATATGCGTCGAGCATAATCGTGCCTTAGTGCACGATTTTCTTATGCAAGGTTCGAGTGCGACAGAGGACAGGAAATTCGTTACAATGAAAATATACTTGGAATGGAAAGGGGATAAAAATGCCGCAAGTGTTAATTGTCGATGATGATGCCCATATTCGTGAGCTTGTCGGGCATTTTTTAAGCTTTGAAGGGTTTGGGATACACGAAGCAGCAACTGGCAAAGAAGCGTTAGCGGTGTTGGAAGAGGTCAAAGTCGATTTAGTTGTATTGGACATTATGATGCCCGAAATGGACGGATGGGAGCTATGTCGCGAACTTCGCCAATATGACGATGTGCCAATTTTAATGTTGACTGCCAAAGGAGAAACAGCGCAAAAAGTGAAAGGATTTGCGCTAGGGGCAGATGATTATCTTGTCAAACCGTTTGACCCGCTTGAGCTTGTCGCTAGGGTCAAAGCGCTGCTCAAACGATACCGAATCGCTACGTCGCAAACAGTGCAAATTGGCGATTTATTGTTAAACCGTCAAACGTACGAATGCCGGCTAGCGAGCGAAGAGATCACCTTGCCTCCTAAAGAATTTGAACTACTGTTTATGCTAGCTAGCTACCCTGGAAAAACGTTTACCCGTGATGAACTCATTGAACAAATTTGGGGCTATGATTACGAAGGGGACGAGCGAACGGTCGATGTGCACATTAAGCGGCTGCGCGAGCGGTTTGCACATTGCCATGTATTTATCATTCGGACGATTCGTGGGCTCGGCTATCGGTTGGAGGTATGCAAATGAAGCGAGCATGGGTTGTGCTCAAATCGGTGTTAACGGTCATTGCTGTGATGGCGATGATCACCCTCTTTTGGACAGCAGCGTATTTTATCACAGAAGTTATATACGCCCATTTTGCTTGGCAGCCGCAGCCGTTAGTTCGCCAAATCATCACATCCATCTCGGGATTTTTTTTATTTGGCATTAGTATGAGTATCCTCGGTCCTTTTTTCCGAAAGCGGGAACGAGTGTTTTGGAAAAACTTAATGGACGCGATTAACCGAATCGCCAAAGGGGATTTTCAAGTAAACCTCCGTGCGGACTGGGGCGAACGCAATCATCCATTTACAGAGCTTGTCGAGGGGCTTAATGATATGGCGGCGAATTTACGGGCGATGGAAGAAATGCGGCAAGAATTTATTTCAAATGTTTCGCATGAGATCGGTTCACCGCTTACTTCGATTCGTGGGTTTGCTCGGGCATTAAAAAACGAACATTTGTCTCTCAAACAGCGAATGCATTATCTCGACATTATTGAAACGGAATGCGTCCGTCTATCGAAGTTGAGCGATAATTTGTTGCGCTTGGCGATGCTAGATTCTGACCGATATCCGTTTCAGCCTACATCTTATCGCCTAGATAAACAATTACAGTCGCTTATCCTCAAATGTGAGCCACAGTGGATGGAAAAAGAGATTGAAATGTGTGTCATGCTTGAGAAAGTAGTCATTACGGCAGATGAAGATTTGTTGAGCCAAGTGTGGTTGAACTTGCTTCATAATGCGATTAAGTTTACCCCACAAGGTGGGACGGTTACAATTCAGCTCGAGCAACAAGACAACACCGCTATTGTTACTGTTTCAGACAATGGCCCAGGCATTGCCGAAGAGGATCAACTGCGTATTTTTGAACGCTTTTACAAGGCAGATAAATCGCGCAATCGTGCTGTTGGTGGCAGCGGGTTAGGGCTAGCGATTGCAGACAAGATTGTCAAGATGCATCAAGGAAAAATTTCTGTTCATAGCCAATTAGGAGAAGGCGCGGAATTTATGGTTCAGCTCCCGCTATCACATTAAGGAGAGAGAGGCAACCCTCTCTCCTTGTTCACGTTGCCTTAATAAGACGAATGCTAGAAATAGCTGCTTCATGTTCAATTGAACGTCTAGAAAGAAGATCTAAAATCCGTTCGTGCTTTTCCATGTTTTGTTCTATTTTCTTAACCATTTCATTCGTCTCAAGCATCGTTTGCTGAACAAAGATAAACTCTCGCTTCGTTGCCATGTTCGTTTTGATGTCACTTACTTCATGTTCAACGGCATTAGGCAAGGAGTCCCTCACCTCTAAGTGAAGGGAAGGAGGGGGAGGAATTGCTCTCTTTCAAAACGTTGTCGGTGTGGACATGGGGATGCGCTTTTTAGTGACCGCTGTGGATTCACGCGACCGTCATTTGTTTATCGAGGGCAATCACATTCAGAACGTCAAAGCGCGATACGTCCGACTTCGCAAAGAGCTCCAACAACGCAACACGAAATCCGCTAAACGCAAGCTAAAGAAAATCGCCGGGCAAGAAAACCGTTTCATGACCAATGTCAATCATTGTGTCAGCAAGGCACTTGTTCGGTTTGCAGGGAAGCATAGCTTGCTTGTCCTAGAGGATTTGACGGGCATCAACGATACGGTGTGCGTTCGCAAAAAAGACCGATATGTACGATTTACATGGGCGTTCGCTCAACTCCGCTCGTTCATTGAATATAAAGCACGACTACACGACAGCCACGTCCTTGCCGTTCATCCTGCTTACACGAGCCAGCAATGCCCGACATGTGGATTTACCCATAAAAACAACCGCAAAAAACAGATCCATACGTTTATATGTGAGGCATGTGGCTATACATCCAACGATGATCGAGTAGGGGCGTTAAACTTACGCCAAAAGGGAGTCGAGTACCATCATGGCGTGACCACTCAAGCATGACTTGTGTGGTCGGGGTGCCGTCAACCACCCTGATGCAACCCCAAGTCAAGGAAGGAGGACGAAGTCCGCTCGCACTTCTAGGGAGTTGCAAGCCTCCACTTCAAACGTTAGTTAAGTGGGGGTAGTTGACAAATGGTTATACTTTTTGTATCAACATCATCGTCCAAAGACAAATCTGAACAACAAAGTGTACAATGTATAAAAGCCTTGAGAAATCAGGGCTTTTTTGTTTTGTTCCAAAGTGTTGCATAGAATACCTTTGAGTCGAGGGGAATTGGAGGAAAAAATGGTGGATAAAGAAGGAAAATGAGAGGAGATGTAGAATAAACATATTACTGTAGGTAAGTAAATCCACTAACATAAATTTACAAAAAAAACAAAAAGAAGACATGAACCCGATTCCTTGGTCCGAATAGATGTGCCAACAAACCGTTCACAAGGAGGTTCATGTCTCATGAACAGATTAGCACATCATCAAGGAATCGACTGGAGTTCATTTACCGTGCAGCAAAACAAAATATTCCTATTGATACCGTGAAAAAGCAGCTCCACGTGGCATAAAGGGTACCCTGTTTGTCTCTTTTTAAATGGTAATTATTTCAATCAAAAATGCTCAACTACAGGAATGGAGGGAAAACTGATTGATTGGTGCAATTATTGGGGATATAGTTGGCTCTCGATTTGAGTTTAATAATCATAGAGATAAAGACTTCGAACTATTTACAGAAGACTGCCGGGTTACAGATGACACTATTATGACTCTTGCAGTTGCAAAAGCAATTATGGAAGCAGAGAAAATAATCAAACCTTCAGTTGTCGGTTATGATTTTGATAGCGACTATTACTCGCTGATTGAAAAAATGACCATTAAATATATGCAGGAAATTGGGCGTAAATATCCCAATTGTGGTTACGGTGGGATGTTCTCAAAATGGATTTTTAGTGATGATCCTCAACCCTACAACAGCTTTGGAAATGGTGCGGCGATGCGGATAAGTCCGGTAGGTTTTGTAGCTAGGACAGAAAGCGAAGCTTGTAAGCTCTCTGAAGTTGTAACTGGAGTGACGCATAATCATGATGAGGGTATAAAGGGCGCAGAAGCTACTGCGGTAGCAATTTACATGGCAAAACGTGGGTTTACGAAAAGTGAGATCCGAAATAGAATTATCAGCAATTATTATTCTTTGGATTTTACAATTGATGATATTAGGGATTCATATCAGTTTAATGAGACGTGCCAAGAGACTGTTCCGCAAGCTATTGAAGCATTTTTGGAATCAACTTCTTTTGAAGATGCAATTCGTAATGCAGTTTCAATAGGTGGCGATAGTGACACTTTAGCTGCTATCACAGGAGCTATTGCAGAAGCATACTACGGAGTTCCTGAAAAGCTCAAAGAAAAAGCTCTTTCCTATCTTGATGATGAACTGCGCTCTATTTTTAATGATTGGTCTGAATTTATAGGTAATGAAGGAGCAATAAGCAAGTTTAAAGTGCTGACAAAGTACATCGGGAGAATCTCTGAATCTGAATCTTATGGCGAATGGTTTATTGATAGAGAAAATGACGGGACTTCGGAACACCCAATTCAGATGCCATATGTAAATTTTAATGAACTTGTAGAATTGTTTGTAACTGAGTTTTATCAGTTCTCAGAGAGTCATCCCGAATATCAGCTTACAAATTATGATTTAATTCTCGAAAACAATGGCCTTAAATGGGACGATGTTTCTATGAGAAATGTTGATGTTGATACTATAGATGAACAATGTACCCTTGCGTTAATAATGGGGGCAATTCGGGCTGAGCGATTCTTTGATGGAGCACTTCTCAGCTTTTTCAAGGATGGCTATATTTTGAAATGGCTGAAACGGTTGAAAGCAATTGATAATGGCAATTCAAAAACGTCGATTGAGGAAATATATTTTGAAATTGGTGGGCTTGGTGGATACGACACGTATCGTATGACCTTTAGTTATAATTCAGCTCATTTAGTAATAACACCATGGTGCGGTGAGCCGATTCATAAACACTATTCGTCTGAAGAAGTAAGGTTACTGCTTGATGCCTTTGAAGATATTCATGTTGAATATTGGAATAGCGAGTATATTGATCCTTGTGTTTGTGATGGAACTAAATGGAAGTTAGCGGTAAAATACGAGGGGCATCGTGGTACAGTATGGGTTGGCAGTAATGCTTATCCGAGGAATTGGAAGAAACTCTTATCATTTTTTGAAATCGAGTATGAGGAAGATAAGGAAGAATAACCGGTAAAAGAAATTACCAAAATTATTAAGGGGGAGGGCTATCGTGAGAACAGATTTTTATGAATTGAAGAAAGAGTTTGTTAACAAAAGAGTAGCAGATGCGAATCAGTTTATTGATAATGTTGTTTATGGAAAAATGCTTATGCCATTCATTTCCGACCGCTTTCCAACGATGACGGTAGCGACGATTCACGTTATCAGATGATTATGTAGGGCGTTGGTTTGTCCTTTTTAGTCATCCAGCTGATCGAGTTAGTAGGCGATCAACTTATTATGCCGCCACCGCGCACGATTGAATAAGCAGAAGAACGATTAAGTAAAGCAAAACAAGGGGAGATTAATTGCTTGAATTGGTGGTTTTGCACGAAACAAACATGAAAAGACAGCGAGCGCATGATTCGCTGTCTTTTTATATACTTAAAAAATAAAAAGTTTCGATCGGCTGCAACATTTTTATTAATTCAGTTGTATGTAAAGTGAAAGGAGGTTGTTTCTTTGTGCACGAAAGAACAAATCCAGCGTGCTATGGATCAATATGGGAACATGGTATTGCGCCTTGCGTATGTGTATATGAGAAATGAACACGATGCAGAAGATGTCTTTCAAGACGTATTTATTAAATTATATGAGCATATGGGACGAATACAAAGTGAAGAGCATATGAAAGCGTGGTTAATTCGGGTCACCATCAATGTGTGCAAAAATAAACTGAAATCGTTTGTATATCGAAAAATGGATGAGTATGAAGAGGGAGCCCATATTTCTATCGATCATGACTATTTTGAAGTCACGTCCGCCGTCGCATCCCTTCCGATAAAATATCGGGAGGTCGTTCATTTATTTTACTATGAAGGGTATCAAACGAAAGAAATTGCCGAGTTGTTAGGAAAGCGTGAAAGTACAGTTCGTTCGTTGCTTTCTCGTGCGAGAGAAATGTTAAAAAACAAATTGAAAGGGGAGTATGATTTTGCGTGAGCGATATAAAAAAGAGATGGAGCACATTGTTGTGACAAAACAACTGAAAGATAAAGTGATCGCCCGGATTGATAAAATAGAACAAAAAAAGAAGCGAAAGTCATTTCGTTCGGCGTATGTTGCCACTATTGCCGCAAGTGTATTATTAGCTGTTAGCTTGCATGCTTCATTATCCACAAAAGAGAAAACACAAGAAAAGGTAGAAATAATGATGGAAAACAATCAAGGAGAGGATATATTGAAAATGGAAGCTACCGATTCGAATATAACGATTCATGATGTCACATATGATGAAAACGCCCAAAAACTTCATTTTTCGGTGACGAATAAGAGTAGCGGTGTCATTTCATTTGGATATGCGTATACGATCGAACGATACGATGAGACAAAACAAACGT
Organism: Anoxybacillus flavithermus; assembly: GCA_002243705.1. Classification (GTDB taxonomy): domain Bacteria; phylum Bacillota; class Bacilli; order Bacillales; family Anoxybacillaceae; genus Anoxybacillus; species Anoxybacillus flavithermus. The sequence continues at coordinate 202,196 of CP020815.1, read as the reverse complement.
GGCAACAAACAACGTTAACGAATGGTCTCGCATTTATTGAAATGCTTGCGCTAATTGACCAAGGACAAACTGTGAAAGATATGATTGATCTTTCATTGATAAAACAACCATTAGAAAATGGGAAATATCGCATCGTGCGTACGTATTACGCTGATGCGGCTCATTTCACAGGTTACATTGAATTTGACGTCGTCGATCAAAAGTTGTTGAACTTTCACACGTATATTGAGATGAAACCGACTGAAACGAGCGAAAGTCACGATGTAACATTGACATGTGAAAAAGACCCGCACTTTTCTCTGTATAGTGCTCATAACGGACTTGTCTCAACAAGAACCGGTCGCCAAGGGCTGCACATATATCCGATGTATGAAGGAAAAGAACAAGTCAATTTCTCGATGGAAGCTAGCGATGGGATATTATTTACAGATAAAATGGCTGATGATGCACTAACCATTTATGAAGCGGAGCAATCAGTATCGTCCGATGAACAAATGATTGCTGAATCCATACCACCTGATCGTGGGCAAATCGAGGGCATTGAAGGGTATGAAGGACCGAAAGTATTGTTTTTAAATGGAAAGCGAGTTGACGTTGAACCATCGATTGTTTTTTGGGAGCCAGATAAAATGAATGAAAAAGAGGAGATCAAAGTAAAAGTCACTGCGATGAACGCACGTACAAACGAATCGATTGGTACATTTTATGTCGTTATCGTTCGCAAAGGAGATGAATATATGTTAGAACGCATCGAATAAACGAGGGAGTTTCCCTCGTTTATTTCGTTAAAATAAAACGAATGCTAGAAATTGCCGCCTCATGCTCAAGCTAGCGATGGGAAAGAAGAGTTAGCAGTTGTTCGTGGTTGTCCATTTTACTTTCTAGTTTTTTAACGATTTCATTTGTTTCAAGTGTTGCCTGTTGGACAAGCGTTGAGTCTTGCTTTGTTGCCATATTCGCTTTAATTTCTTCAAGTTCTGTTTTGAGTTCTGCCAGCTCTTGCTTTGTTGCCGTGTTCGCTTTAACTTCTGTGAGTTTTGCTCCCATGTTTTCAAGCTTGTCCAAAATGCGTTGTAGCATTTGCTCCATGTTTACCCTCCTTTCTTGTGAGAAATTAGAGAAATTAGAAAGGGAAACAGCTGTGTGGCATGTCGGGTGTTGAAGAGAGGTTTTGTTTGATGTGGCAGTACAGATGAAGACCGTTCCCCAGTATTATTATAAATGATAAGAATGGAGAGTGGAACAGGGAACCATATGCTCTTTATTTTGATTTTCTCCATACATGATGTATTGTATAAGAAGATATGATTATGGGGTGACACGGGCATATGTTATGGAAAGAGGCAGAACAATTTATCACTCTATGCTATACAGAGTTAGGAAAAAGCGATAATGAAATATATGAACGTTTGCAACAAATTCAGCATGAGATTGAACAAACAGGGACGTATGAGCATACGTATGAAGAGCTTGAGCACGGGGCGCGCATGGCATGGCGCAATAGCAATCGTTGTATTGGACGTTTATTTTGGCAAACGCTTCATGTGTTTGATGCACGTGCGATAGAGAGAGAAGAAGATATCGCGGAGTGGCTATTCCATCACATTGCTTTTGCGACAAACGTCGGGAAAATCCGTCCGACCATTACGATTTTTCGTCCGGAGCGTGTGCGCATTTGGAATCATCAGTTAATTCGCTACGCTGGCTATGAAACAGAGCACGGAATGATCGGGGACCGATCGTCGATTTCGTTTACGAAAGCGTGTGAGCATTTAGGGTGGAGAGGGGAACGAACGCATTTTGATATTTTACCGCTTGTCATCCAAGTCGATGGTCGCGAGCCGAAGTTATTTCCGATTCCAAAACATATTGTGCTTGAAGTGCCGATTGAACATCCGACGTTTTCGTGGTTTCGTGATTTACAGCTCAAATGGTATGCTGTGCCGATTATTTCGGATATGTGTTTGGAGATTGGCGGCATCCGTTATACAGCGGCCCCATTTAACGGATGGTATATGGGAACAGAAATTGGTGCGCGCAATTTCGCTGACGATTACCGATATAATATGCTTCCGAAAATCGCTTCATGCATGGGGCTTGATACGTCAAAAAATAGCACACTATGGAAAGATCAGGCGCTTGTTGAATTAAATATCGCTGTTCTATACTCATATAAAAAAGCAGGGGTAAGCATTGTCGATCATCATACAGCAGCTCAGCAGTTTAAACGTTTTGAACAACAAGAGCAAGAAGTAGGAAGGAAAGTAACGGGCAGTTGGACGTGGCTCATTCCTCCGCTTTCGCCTGCAACGACGCACATTTTTCATCAGTATTATGATAATACAATTGTGAAACCGAATTATTTTTATCAACAACGTCCTTATGAATGACACCGCCGTTCACGCGGTGTTTTTTTACATGAATATATTACTAATTTTCAGAATATTATTTACTACTTTCTTATTTTTTTGATATAGTTATAGAAAAAAGGAAAAAGGGGGGACTCCAGTGGATTTTATTGAGCAACTCAAAATGGAAGAAACGATGAAAAAAAACTTTTTCTTGTTTCTCATTTACACATTTAGCGCAGTAACAGGTGTGATTGGGCTTATTTTGATTGGAGAGAAAGTTGAGAAGATTGCCATTTATGGTGGCAGTCTTGTTCTAAATGCCCTCGTGTATATGGCGTTAAAAAAGATGAAAAAGTATGGGCATATGTATCCGTATTTTGTTATTTTTATATTATTTTGCGCGACATTAAGTAGTTTATTTAGGACAGGGGGAAGTTTAGGAACGATCGCACTCGCTTTTTGTTTAGTTGTGTTATCTGTATTGCATTTGAATCGCACGTTGTTTGTAACAGGACTTCTGCTTGGCATTGTCATTTTAGTTGTCGGTGCACTTGTTCCATCTTCTTTTCAGCAAGTATTTCAAAAAACAGGACATACGGTTTTTATTGTTTATGTGATGATTGGCATTGCCCTTTCGGTGTTATTGCATTTAAGTCGGAAGCAATTTCATCAACTCGTTGAACATGTAGGGCAAGCACATGCCGAAAAGGAAAAACAAATGGCAAGAAGACATGAACTTGAAGGTCAGTTAAAGCATATTATTGAAAATGTTGAACACATTCATCAACAAGTACTTCAAAATGTACAAGCGCAAGAAGAAATGAAAGAAGCGATTCGGCAAGCTGCCGTAGCAGGTCAAGCGCAAAGTGAACAAGTCATTGATATTCATGATGAAGTAGCGGAAGCGAAAGCGATGGGTGAGCAAATTTATGAAACGTCTAAACAATTAAAGGAGCACTCCTCGCAATCGAGCGAGATGGCACAAGCGGGTATACAAAAAATGCATCTTTTATTAGCCCACACAGAACAATTTCATGAGGCGATTCATGCGACAAAAGCAACATTAAATGCGTTAACAAGTAAAATTGCTAATACAAATGAGTTAACGAAACAAATTAAGCAAATTACAAATCAGACGAACTTGTTAGCGCTAAACGCAACCATTGAAGCGGCGCGAGCCGGGGAGTACGGAAAAGGATTTGCGGTCGTCGCTGAAGAAATTCGCAAGTTGGCTGTATTGACGGAAGAAACGACACAACATATCGTTCGCAATTTAGCGGAAGTCAATGAAAGTAACAATGAGCTATTAGAGCGAATGGATGAAACGAGTGAGCAGTTAACGAAAAACGAAACGTTGACGGATGAAGTGAATATGTATTTTGAAAAATTGTATCAGTCGTTAAATCATTTGCAAGAACAATTATCTTACTTTTTTATCATTAGCGAAAAGCTCGAGAAGCAAGGAGAAAAAATGGATCGTTCGATTAGTGATTTTTCTGTTTTCATTCAGCAGTCGAGCGCATCGCTTGAAGAAGTAAGCGCAACAGTTGAACATCTAAAAGACGCAAATGAAAAAATGACAGCATATGTGACAGAAACCGCCCAACGCGCTGCAGCCATTCAACAACAAATCGTATAAAACGTAGAAAGCACCTCGAGAAATTGGAGGTGCTTTCTCATATTGATGTTGTCTGTAACTGTTTTATCATTTGTTCAAATGGAACAGGCGGGCTAAATAAATAGCCTTGGGCTTTATCGCAATGAGTCGATTGTAAAAACGAGACGTGTTGATCGGTTTCGACTCCTTCGGCGACGATGTGCAACTGCAAGCGATGGGCAAGTGCGATAATCGCTTCAGTTAATTTTGCGGTATGTTCGTTTGTGATGACTTCGAAAATAAACGATTTGTCAATTTTAAGTGTATCGACAGAAATATGGCGCAAATAAGCGATAGATGAGTAGCCGCTACCGAAATCGTCAATGGCGATGCGAACGCCCATTTGTTTTAGTGCCCGAATCGTTTCAATGACTTGTTTTTCATCGCTTAAAGCGATGTTTTCTGTAATTTCTAGTTCAATATATTGTGGTTGTAGACACGTTTGTTCCAATAGTTGTTGTACGAAAGGAAGAAATTGCTCGTTTTTTAACTGACGAAGCGATAAGTTAATGCTTACATATATGTGAGACATGCCTTGTTCATGTAGCCGTTTTAAATCAAAAACAGCTGTTTGGAAAATATATTCTCCAAGCGAAATAATAAAACCATCCTCTTCGGCGATGCTAATAAATTCATTTGGTGGAACGAATCCGAGCTCCGTATCTTTCCAACGAGCGAGCGCTTCCATCCCAACGAGCTCATTTTGTTTCATGTCAATAATTGGTTGGTAATATACAGAAATGGCACGTTGCTCTAATGCAACGTGTAGTCGTTGACGAATGAGCGATTTTCGTACCCGTTCTTGTTCAAAGGTTGGATCGTACATCGCCCATTGGTTTTTTCCTTTTTTCTTCGCTTCATACATCGCCATATCTGCATGTTGAATTAATGTCATTTCGTCTTCCCCGTGCGTCGGATACAGGCTCATGCCAAGACTTGTTGTAATAAATAACTCTTTCTGACGAATAAAAAAAGGTTCGCCGAGTGTATGAATGATTTGTTGAGCTACTTGTTCAAATGAAGGAACATCGGAGATGATCATCGCAAATTCATCGCCCCCGAGGCGAGCGACAAAATGGTCGTGCAAATGAGTTAAACGTTTAGCGACAGATTGCAATAAAAGATCGCCAGCGGCATGTCCAAGTGAGTCATTAATGTTTTTGAAATTGTCTAAATCAAGAAAAAAAAGCGCAACCGTCTCATTTTTTTGTTTTGCGATTTCCAAACGTTGTCGAAGTGTATCAATGAAATAGCGTCGATTTGGTAAATTCGTTAGTTCATCGAATAACGCTTGTTTTCTTAGTTGCTCCCGACTTTTAGCGAGCGCTTGTTCGGCGCGTTCCCTTGCTTGAAACGGTTCCTTAAATGTTGCTAAATATAAACCGCGTAAAAAATAAGAGAAGCCGATCACTTTATATGCGTGTCCGAATACGTTTAACACATCATAAACGTTACGGTACAATGTAAAAATAAGCTCGCTTAAAAATAAGAAAACGAGACCGACAATGACATCAAGCGTCGGCGCTAACCGTTTTTCTTTATGGTGGCGGACGAGAACAATGATCGTTATGATGTGCAACGTTGTAACTACATATTCTACGCTATTTTTAAATGCTGTTGTCCCCACTCCTTCAATCACAAGTGGTGGAAGGGATTCCGCAACGTGCACAATTCCCGCCGACAATAGTCCGACATATAGTAATGGAGCGACGAAAGCTAGAAACTTCTCTTTTTCTTGAATCGGACCATCAGGAAGTAAAAAAGCGAGCAATAAAAAGATTGCTTGTGTGAGCCGAGCGGCCAGCCAAAAAGAAGTTGTTAATTGAACTGAACTATCGGCAACGATAATACCTGGCATTTGTTTATATGTAAGCGCATGCAATAAATCAAGGCAGCCGACGGCTAAAAACGTTGTCGCAATACGTAAACGGCGACGTGACAATGCTTGTGGAAATGAAATCCATCCTTGAAAGGCAATCGCCATCGCAACTGTAATGCTGAAAAACTCAAGCAATGTATGAATGGATAAAAAGTGATTTTGTTCAAACGTTAAGGATAACGACGAACGGAGTAGCAAAATCGTCAAAAAACATATGATAGCAACTGCACTTACAATTAACGTTCTTCTTTCTTTTTTTGTCATCGGTGTTATGTCCCTCCATCATCCCCATGTTACATACATTATATATCGGAAAAATAAGAGAGGAAATGAAAAAATCATGAAAAAAAAGCAGGGAAGGTCCCCTGCTTTTGTCGAGAGCAAGCACTTCGCGTCGAAAAGACGTTCGGCATGAAGTGCTTACCTTCGCATTATAGTCGTTTTGCCCCAACGAAACGTTGTTTCCAATAAGATTGATGGATGGAGTTTACTTGAACACCTTTGGATGATGTCGAATGGATCATGCGGCCATTACCGATATAGATTGCCACATGGGAAATCCCTTTATGTTTCGATGTTTTGAAAAATAGTAAATCCCCTGGTGCTAGTTGGTTAAGAGAAACGGGTTTTCCTTTCGCGTACATCGCTTCTGAAGAATGAGGAAGCGAAACGCCTACCTTTTTATATGTATAACTAACAAAACCGGAACAATCAAATCCTTTTGGTGTCGTTCCTCCTGCACGATACGGTGTGCCAATGACTTTATGTGCTTCAGCGATCAGTATGTTTGCTGAAAAGGCAGCCTCTGTTTTGAAAGGGCTTGCAAAATACGTGAAACATAACAACATGAAGAGAGCGGTAGTGGCTAGAGCTTTTTTCATTGCTTGAACCTCCAAAAGACTTGTTCCATGGACGACTACATTATAGCAAAAAAGATGTCGAAAAATTGTTACATAGCCATTAAATTATGTTACAAATACATTACAACGATCGATTTTTGCAAAAATAAAGAGAGAATTTAACATATATGTCGGAACAGAAAAGTTGAATGTAGACGAGCTTCGCGATAAGATAGGGGAGAAGTACATTGAAAAAGGGGAACTCGAATGGGTGATTGGATCATTTCGTCAGAAGCGCTTCTCGCTTTGTTAAAAATTATTGCGATCGACATTATTTTATCTGGGGATAACGCCATTGTGATTGCGATGGCTACACGTCGATTGCCGGAAAAACAACGCAATCGGGCGATTTTATTTGGTACTGCTGGAGCAGTCATTTTGCGCATATTGTTTGCTGCTGTTATCGTCTTTTTATTGCAAATTCCGTTTGTTCATTTTGCTGGAGGATTGTTGCTCCTTTGGATTGCGTATAAAGTGTTGATTAACGAAGAGGAAGAAGCAAACGTACAAGCTGCCGATCGTTTATGGAAGGCGATTTGGACTATTATTGTAGCCGATGCGGTCATGAGTTTAGATAACGTTGTGGCGATTGCAGGAGCTTCGGGTGGGCACATCGGCATGATCGCTTTCGGTGTTGCCATTAGCATTCCGATTATGATTTTTGGATCAAAGGCTATTGTGTTGGCGATGGAAAAATATAAGTGGATTCCGTATGTTGGTTCCGGTATTTTAGCGTGGACGGCGGGGGAAATGCTGTTAAAGGATGAACAAATAAAGCGGTGGATTGCTTTTCCGCAAGGTTCGCAGTCGCTCGTATTTCTCATTGTTGTGACGGCATTTATTTTGTTAGCGGGATATGTAAAAAATAAAAAGACAGATAAACGAAAAATTGCATAAAAATTTTATAAACATACGTATAAAATACAAAAGAACGGTCATAATGGATAATGCTAAGTGTATTCCCCCGATCCCCCTGTGAATATACTTGAAAGGGCTATCTCCGTAACGAGATAGCCCGATTTTTTTAAATAAATAAATTTAATCCTGCTTCTTCTGCATCGCCTAAATATGTGGCGACACCGCCAATTTCGATTCCGTCAATTAGTTCTTCTTTTTTAATGCCCATAATGTCCATTGACATTGAACAAGCGACGAGTTTAACACCTGCAGCCATCGCATTTTTCATTAATGTTTCGAGATCGTCGACATGTTTCTTTTCCATTACGTATTGAATCATTTTTGGACCCATGCCTGCCATGTTCATTTTTGATAATGGAAGATCGTGAACACCTTTTGGCATCATCATGCCGAACATTTTTTCAAGCATATCTTTTTGTACAGGTGGCGCATCTTTTTTTCGTAAAATGTTGAGACCCCAGAATGTAAAGAACATCGTTACTTTTTTACCCATTGCAGCAGCCCCAGATGCGATAATAAATGATGCGATCGCTTTATCTAAATCGCCGCTAAACACAACAAGCGTTGCGCCGTCTTTTTTCGTTTCTTTTTCAAGGGAAGCAGTTGTTTTTGTTCCTTTTTGAATGTATGCGGTGAACGTTTTATTTTCAAACGTTGTTTTTAACAACGTATTGCCTGTTTTTTTGCACCATGATTGAATGTCGCGTGCAAACCCTGGGTCCGTTGCTTTTACTTCTAGTACATCTCCGTCTTTTAACTGTTCCATCGTTTGATATACTTTCATAATTGGTCCAGGGCATTGGAGCCCACATGCGTCTAATGTTGTTGTCGCTTGAACGTTCATGACGTCTACACGCTCCACTTGTTTTTCTGTTTGTTCCTCTTTTCGTTGTTCTTGTTGTTCGCTATAAACAGCAGCATATGTTTTATATCCGCCATCTAAGTTTTTCACGCGGAAGCCATGTTGAGTTAATATACGAGCCGCTAAATAACCGCGCAATCCGACTTGGCAATATACGTAGATCGTTTCATCTTTAGGCAGTTCATGAAGTCGCTGGCGTAATTGTCCAAGCGGAATGTTGATAGATCCAGGAATAAAGCCCATATCGCGCTCTATTTCTTCACGCACGTCAACGAGACACGCTCCATTTTTTACTAACTCATTTACTTCATGCCATTGAATTGTTTCAACCATCTCTTCAATGATGTTTGTTGCGACATAACCAGCCATATTAACAGGATCTTTAGCAGATGAATATGGCGGTGCGTACGCTAATTCTAAATCTGGTAAGTCAAATACAGTCATCCCGCCTTTAATGGCTGTTGCAAGGACGTCGATACGTTTATCGACACCGTCGTAACCGACAGCTTGGGCACCGAAAATGCGTCCTGTTTTTCGATCGAACAATAGTTTTAGAGCAATCGGAAATGCACCAGGATAATAGCTTGCATGCGAATTTGGATGAATGTGTATGACTTCATATTGTATGCCGAGACGTTGCAACGTTTTTTCGTTGTTTCCTGTTGCTGCCACCGTCATGTCAAATACTTTGGCGATCGCTGTGCCAAGCGTTCCTTTGTAGTGTACGTTTCGGCCGTTAATATGGTCGGCAACGATGCGTCCTTGCCGATTTGCTGGCCACGCGAGCGGAATGTGAGTCGGTTTGCCGTTAATATAGTCGATCACTTCGATTGCATCGCCAATGGCATAAATCGAAGGATCGGATGTTTGTAAATATTCATTGACTTGAATGCCGCCACGTTCCCCAATCGCTAATCCAGCTTGTTTAGCTAATTCATTTTCTGGTTTTACGCCAATCGCTAATACGATCATGTCCGTTTCAATTGTTGTTCCGCTTTGTAAACGAACCATTTTTCCTTGTTGTTCAAATGCTGCAACGCCGTCTTCTAAGATAAGGCGGACACCTTTATCTCTTATATGTTGATGGAGAATGGCTGCCATTTCGTAGTCGACGGGCGCCATAATTTGTTTCGCCATTTCAACAAGTGTGACGTCTATGCCACGTTCCCATAAGTTTTCAGCCATTTCTACCCCGATAAACCCGCCGCCGATAACGACCGCTTTTTTCGGTTTTTTCTCATCCACATATGCTTTAATTCGGTCGGTATCTGGGATGTTGCGTAATGTGAATAAGTCGTTTGCTTCTTCCATGCCCGGGATGTTTGGCTTGATTGGGCTTGCCCCCGGTGATAAAACGAGATAATCATAGCTTTCTTCATACGTTTTTCCAGTTGGCAAATGTTTAACCGTTACCGTTTTCCGTTGGCGGTTAATTGCAATGACTTCGCTTTGAATACGAATGTCAAGATGAAATTTTTCTGCCATGCCTTCAACCGTTTGCACGAGTAAGGCGTCACGTTCTTTAATTGCTCCACCAATGTAATATGGAAGACCACAGTTTGCAAATGAAATATATTCTCCACGTTCAAACATGACGATTTCTGCTTGTTCATCTAAACGACGTAAGCGAGCAGCTGTCGTTGCACCACCAGCTACGCCACCGACAATGACAATTTTCTTACTCATAGTGATCAACCTCCTTGTATTGTGAATTGTATCACAAGATTGTATATAGATAAAGGGGTACTGGTATTAGAATGTGTCGGATTTGTGAATGTTTTCACGGAAAAAATGACGTTGTACGTATGATTAAGATGTTTGTATAATTTGGTTGAAGAAAAAACTTGCACAAGGGTGGGGAGAAGTATGCATCCAAGTGTAACGTTTTTAAACTTCGATCATACGTATACGTGGCAACGAAACCTTCTTCGTTTTCCTCATGAATGGATCGATATGTATGACATTAAAGGAACGAATTTATATTGCGATGACGATGCGATGCAAGAAATTGAAAAGCGACTTGTATGCCGCCATACAAGAGGGATAACGTTTATCGGAAGCGGCAACTATCATTACGTTTCATACGCATTACTTAAGCAGCTTCATGAGTCGTTTACCCTCGTATTGTTTGACCATCATACAGATATGAATGAGCAAACGTTGTTTCCACTTCTTTCATGTGGCTCATGGGTATCGTATGCCCAAAAACACGTTCCGACATTAAAACATGTTGTCATCATCGGTTCTGCAACTTCACACACATCTTCACAGGTCACGATCTTTCCAAAAAGCGATTTCATGTATGCACCAATGACGATTATGCGAGCGATTCCGACAAAACATATATACATTAGCGTTGACAAAGACGTGCTTCGCCCACAAGATGCCCAAACAAATTGGGATCAAGGGACAATGTCGTTACGCACACTTACCACTTATGTTGACTATCTTTTTCGATATAAGCATGTGCTCGGTGTTGATGTATGCGGCGAAGATCGTTCGTTTTGTGTGAAAAACGAGCAAGCGAACGAAGCAATTATTCGAGCATGCCTCAAACATATGCCGATTTCTTCTGCATCGTAATATTTTGTGAACACGTTAAAAAAGGATAGATGTTTTGTTTCGCTCGTACTATAATGTATATTGAAAAAGGTTATCATTATTAATTGGGGGATTATGTATGGTTGCGATGACGCAATTACGAGTTGGGGAACGCGCAAAAATTGTTGATTTATCGCGAGTAAGTGATTTAGTAAAAAGAAGGCTATTAGATATGGGTGTAACAGAGGGGGCAGAAATTTGTTTAAAATGCACGATGCCGCTTGGTGGCCCATTTATGATTGAAAATTGTGGACAATGTGTTGGCATCCGTCGCCATGAGGCGATGAACATTCAGGTGAAGCCGTTATGATGCATGTTGCACTCGTAGGTAACCCAAATACAGGGAAAACATCATTGTTTAATCAGCTCACAGGGACGTATGAGTATGTTGGAAACTGGAGCGGTGTGACAGTCGAAAAAAAAGTGGGCGTTTTGCGCAGTAAAAAAGCGAAAATGATTGATTTGCCCGGTGTATATTCGCTTCATCCGATCTCACGAGATGAGCGAGTAGTGACGCAATTTTTATTGACCGAGTCATTCGATGAAATTTTAAATATTGTCGATGCGTCACAATTAGAACGAAATTTATTGTTGACTGTACAGTTATTGGAATTTGGTAAGCCATTGGCGATTGCTTTAAATATGGTTGATGTAGCTGAAAGACGCGGCATATTCATCGATCAAACAAAATTGGCTGAAGCGTTGCGTGTTCCTGTCGTTCCTGTCGTTGCTCGAACAGGAAAAGGATGTGATCAAGTAGAGCGCATGTTGCTCGAAAAAGTAACAGAACGAACTGAGCCGCTCACCATTGTTTACGGTGAGACGATGGAGCGAGCAATTGACCGTTTTATCGCAACGTGGGGGACGGAAGAGTCATTTCCTGTTCGTTGGTTAGCTATTCAGTTTTATGAAGGAAATAGCTATGTGCGTGATTATGTCGCAGAAAAATTGCCCGAAGCGACGTGGCGTTCATTATACGAACAAGCCGAAAAAGAAGTGAAACAGGCAGAACAAATGTCGCTTGCTCAGTTTATTTATGAAAAACGTCGTTCATTCGTAAAACAAGTCATCGAACAAGTTGTGCAACGCACAGAAATCGGACGGGTGACGCTGACGGATCGCATCGATGTGGTTGTAACGAATAAATATGTCGGCATTCCGCTGTTTTTATTGGCGATGTATGTGTTATTTCAACTTACATTTGATTGGCTCGGAGCACCGCTTTCCGATTTGCTTGATGCCTTTTTCGCAGGTCCGTTAACCGATTCGGTGACGGCGATGCTAGAAGCGATCGGTGCTTCTGAATTTATTCGTGCGCTCGTTGTTGATGGCATTATCGCGGGGGTAGGCGGCGTGCTTGTGTTCGTTCCGCAAATTTTTATTTTATTTTTCTTTATTTCGTTTTTAGAAGATTCAGGGTATATGGCACGTGTAGCGCTTGTCATGGATCGATTAATGGAGTCGGTCGGATTAAATGGAAAAGCGTTTATCCCACTCATTATTGGGTTTGGTTGCAATGTTCCGGGCGTCATGGCGGCACGGACGATTGAGCAACCACGGGAGCGACTTATGACGATGTTGTTAACACCGCTTATGTCTTGTTCGGCACGTTTGCCTGTATATGCTTTGTTTGTCGGTGCGTTTTTTGCAGCCCATCAAGCCATCATCGTTCTCTTTTTATATGTGCTTGGCGTTTCGCTTGCACTTATACTTGCAAAACTTTTTTCGTTAACGATTTTAAAAGAAGAAGCATCGGTGTTTGTCGTGGAATTGCCACCATATCGCATGCCGCAATGGCAAGCGCTATGGCGTAGCACGTGGGATAAAGGAAAAGGATTCGTGAAAAAAGCAGGGACGTTCATTTTTGGCGGTTCTGTTGCCATCTGGCTATTATCTTACGTTGGACCGCATGGTATCAATGTAAACATGGACGATAGCTTTTTGGCGATGATTGGCGGTGTACTCGCTCCGTTACTTGCACCGCTTGGATTTGGAACGTGGCAAGCAGGGGCTGCGTTATTAACTGGATTTTTAGCTAAAGAAGTCGTTGTGTCGACGATGAACATTATTTATCATGTGCCTGATGTTGAGTCGCTTCAAGGGCTCATGGCCTCGCATTTTACAGCTTTATCTGCGTTTAGTTTTATGGTATTTGTGTTACTATATGTTCCATGTTTAGCAACTGTTGCAACGATTTACAAAGAAACAGGTTCACGAAAATGGACGATGTTTTCCATTGGATATGCGCTCGTACTGGCGTATATTGTTTCATTTGTGATTTACCAAGGCGGAAGCTTGCTTGGCTTCTAAAGGAAGGGATATATATGGTTGCGAATATTGTTATCGGATCAGTCATTTTTGGATACGCAGCATGGACGATTTTTCGTTTCATTCAAAAAAGTAAGCGTGGAACATGTGCGGCTTGCTCTGTCAAAGGATCATGCGGCACAAGTTGTCATGAAAAAAGCTGACATCAGTCAGCTTTTTTCAATAGATGATACGAAAAGTCTTTTCGTGAGAGACCGTCGGAATAGAGTATTGCTCTATGCGTTCTACACGGGCAAACGGCGGTCCTTTTTTTATCTCATCAACAAACGCCTCAACCTTTTCCACGTCCCCTTGAACTTCCATTTCAATCATATGAGCGGCATCACAATTTTTTACCCAGCCTGTTAATCCGCGTCTTCTCGCTTCATATTGAGCAAAATAGCGAAATCCTACACTTTGTACGCGACCGTGCACAACGATGGCATAACGAGCGAGCATTCGTTTATCTCCTTTGCTAAAAATTTTCTATAAAAATCATACAACAGCCTCCCTTGTTATGCATACGTTGAATACGTAAAAAGATTTACAGGGGAGGAATAGTTGTGAACGAAATGGATCGCTACATTCAAAAAGCGGTTATGTATGATTTATTGGCGCGTTATTATCAATATAAAGATTGGGAACAGTATGAAAAGTATATGCGAAAACATATAGAGTATGTAGAAAAAATGGTGAAGTCACGCGAAGAAGGGCGAGATGATGATGATGGACGTGTTCGTTTATTCCATGCATCGCCAAATGCTCCTGCAGTTGACGTATATATCAATGGTCAAAAAATATTACGCCATATGAAATATAAACAGCTAAGTCAGTATATGAAAGTGCCAAAAGGAGAACATCGTATCGATGTGTATCCAGCAGGACAAACGACGTCTCCAGTTTTTAGTCAAACCATTCAAATACTGCCGAAAACGACGTATACGCTTGCGGTGATCGGTGATGTGCATCGCTTGCAACTTCTTCCTATTCTTGATCATCCGTATGCACCGTATGGAAAAGCGAAAGTGCGCTTTGCTCATTTTTCACCAGATGCACCAGCCGTCGATATTGCGTTGCGCAACGGTGATGTGCTATTTCGCAATGCTTCATTTGGAAAGGTGACGGATTATATTGAAGCGCCAGTCAATGAAAAATTACATGTCGATGTGCGTGTGGCAGGGACAAATCAAGTTGTTTTATCCATTCCCAATGTACGCTTCCAACCAAATAAGTCTTATACGGTCGTTGCCGTCGGTTACGTATCCCGCACTCCTTCATTAGAAGTGTTAGTATTAGAGTCATAAATAAAAAGAGCTTTGATCGAAAGGGTCAAGGCTCTTTTCGTTGTTGCCGCTTTTCATATTGTTCATCTGCATACTTAGCAAATGATTCATCAAATTGTTGCTCAAGTTGTTTTTTTATTTGTTTCGCTAACGTAGGGCTTGCCCCACCTGTTGTAACGGCAATTTGTAATTTTCCACGTGAAAAGAAAGCAGGAACATGGACGTTCCCGAGCAGATGGTTGCTTACGACGTTAACAAGTTGATTAGGTGACGCATGTGCAGCAATTTGCTCATTGACGCTTGAATCGTTCGTTGCCGCGATAATCAAAAAAGCATCGATATAATCGGCTGGTTCAACGGGGCGCGCGTGCCACGTAATTCGTTTCTGTTCAGCTAAATGAACGATGGCATCGATCGCTTGTGGACTAATGACGGTAATATACGCTCCTTCATCAAGAAGAGGGAGGAGGCGGCGATATGCAATCCGTCCCCCACCAGCAATGACAACTTTTTTTCCTGTCATTCGTACGAAAAGAGGAAACATATGTTCATCCCCATTCCTTCACTTGTTGTTCAACGAGATGGTCTAATACGCCATACGTTCGCACAGGAGGATATAATGTAAACGATACATCGCTCGCTTGTTGTGCTTGCAGCGTCTTATGAATATAGTCAAGCAGCTGACCGAAAAATAAGATGTATGGAACAACGGCCACTCGTTTATGATTTGCTGTTTTGGAAAGCGAAGTGACAACGTCAGAAAAAGAAGGCGAAGTAGCTGCTAAATAACATGGATATACGGGTATGTTTGTTTCGTTTTGCAATAAATGAGCGATTTGCTGAAAATCCGCTTGTGCTTCCGTATCGCTACTCCCGCGGCCGACGAGCACAATAGCATCGGCGTGTTCGATCGTCGTAGAGAGAGCAGAAATAATGTCGTGTTGTACACCGAATGGTTTTCCGTATGTGATCGTCACAGAAGGAAACATTTTTTTTGCTTTTTCTAACTCATACGGGATGTCGTGTTTGGCATGATTCGCTGCCAATAGTAAAAGCGGAATGGCTAAAATCGTTGTTGCCCCGTCACGAACACAACGCTCTACTCCTGTGACAATATCCGGTTCGCATAATTCTAAAAAACATATATGTTGAATAGGGATGGATACCGAAGAAGAGAGGCGTTCAACAAAAGCGATCGCCTCTTTTTGTCCTTCTTTCGATCGGCTCCCGTGACAAATATATAAAACAGCCTTCATTTAATTACCCCATTCCGTGTGCCGTTTTTTCTTCTAACATGGTTTCAAACCATTGCAATTGATCATGTAGTCGAACAACTTCCCCGACAATAATGATACTCGGGCTAGCAATCGCTTGTTTTTTTGCAACGTCCACAATCGTTTGTAATGTCGCCACAACCGTTTTTTGTTGAGGGAGCGTCCCCCACTGAATGATTGCAACAGGAGTTTGAGGTTTCCTCCCATATAATTGTAACTGTTTGCAAATGAGTGGAAGATGTTTCACACCCATATAAATGACGAGCGTATCTACGCCTTTTGCTAAATGTTCCCATTGTATGGCGTCTGTGGCGTCGAGTTGGCGATGACCTGTGACAAATGCAACACTCCCGCTAAAATCACGATGAGTTACAGGAATACCTGCATACGCTGGCACAGCGATACCGGATGTGACACCTGGGACGATTTCAAAAGGAATGCCGTGTTTGATTAGCGCTTGTGCTTCTTCACCGCCACGCCCGAATAAAAAAGGATCGCCACCTTTTAATCTCGTAACAAATTTCCCTTTTTTCGCGTGCTTCACTAAAAAGTGATTAATCGTTTCTTGCTTCATTGTATGGTAATTTGGCAGCTTCCCGCAATAAATTAAATCGGCATCACGTTTCGCAAACGATAAAAGCTGTTCGTTAATAAGGCGGTCATATAAAATGACATCTGCTTGTTGGATACATTTTAATCCTTTTACTGTAATCAGTTCAGGATCCCCCGGACCAGCGCCGACTAAATATACTTTCCCCATTGTTTTCACCTAAATCCATTGTTTATTTTTTAAGTAAGACATAATTTGTTCAACGCATTGTTCGATTGAATATTGATCTGTATCGATGACAACATCAGGCGACAACGGTGGTTCATATGGCGAATCGATGCCGGTAAAGTCGCGAATCTCTCCATTTCGTGCTTTTTTATACAATCCTTTTGGGTCGCGTTGTTCGCACGTTTCAAGTGGACAGCGGACATAAACTTCAACAAATTCATCTTGTGCGAGTTTGTTGCGAACAAGTTGACGATCTTGACGAAACGGAGAAATGAAGGCAGTCAACACGATTTGCCCGCTGTCTACAAACAACTTTGCGACTTCGCCAATTCGCCGAATGTTTTCGGTGCGATCTTCGGCAGAAAAACCTAAATCGCTGTTTAAACCGTGGCGAATGTTATCACCATCAAGCACATAACATTGAACATTTTGTTCAAATAATGTTTTCGAAACTGCATTCGCTAATGTAGATTTTCCTGAGCCAGATAATCCAGTAAACCAAAGGACAAAACTATGATGGTTATTTTTTTTTCGGCG
The DNA here is from genome assembly GCA_002243705.1 of Anoxybacillus flavithermus. GTDB lineage: Bacteria > Bacillota > Bacilli > Bacillales > Anoxybacillaceae > Anoxybacillus > Anoxybacillus flavithermus. The sequence goes on along the minus strand of CP020815.1, from coordinate 184,850 downwards.
ATCTTCTTTTGTCACACTTTCTTTATGCCAAATAATATTCATCATCGCCCACCTCCGACTGTTTGTAGACCATCCATGAGCACGCGAACCACTTCGGGACGGCTGAATGTACTCGGTGGCATCTCACCAGCGCGCAACATTTCCCTTACTTTTGTGCCGGAAAGAACGACGTGAGCCGTCGCATCATGAGGGCACGTTTTCGTTGACGCCATCGCTTCGCATTTTGTGCAGTAAAAGCTATGCTCGAAAAAGAGAGGAGTAATGCCAAGTTCTTCGTTTGTAAACTGCAAGAAAATTTTTTGGGCATCATACGTGCCGTAATAGTTGCCAACTCCCGCATGGTCGCGTCCGACAATGAAGTGCGTGCAGCCAAAATTTTTACGTACGAGCGCGTGGAAAATGGCTTCACGTGGACCTGCATAGCGCATCGCGGCCGTAAATACGCCAAGGAAAACACGATCTTTTGGATAATAATGCTCAAGCAATACTTGATAGCTTTTTAAGCGAATGTCTGCTGGGATGTCATCTTCTTTCGTTTCGCCAACGAGCGGATTTAAATAAAGACCGTCGACAATTTCAAGTGCGCATTTTTGAATATATTCATGAGCACGGTGAACGGGATTGCGCGTTTGAAACCCGACGACCGTTTTCCAACCAAGTTCCACAAATCGTTGTTTTGTTTCTTTTGGTGTAAAAAAGAACGGTGTAAAAATTCCTTTGTCTGTTTGGCGCACAAGTTGGACAGGGCCTCCAATATATACATCTGGTTTTTCAAATAATTTTTTGACGCCAGGGTGTGCCAAGTCTTCTGTTTGGTATACAAGAAGCGCTTCTTTTCGTTTATCTGGTCGATATATATGTTGCACTTCCATTGTGCCGTATACCGTCTGTTCGTAAACGAGCTCGACTTCATCCCCGAGCGATAGCTGTTTTGCTTGTTGTTCGGTTACAGCAAGTGTGATGGGGATGCTCCATACTGCTCCATTCGTCAGTCGCATCGTTTCGACGACCGAATCATAGTCGTCTTTTCCTAAAAAACCGGTGAGAGGTTCATAGCCGCCAATCGCAAGCAATTCAAGGTCACTTAATTCTGCTTTACTTAATACAATTTGTTTCATTTTTTATGCCTCCTAAACTTATTATTCTTATAAAACAACTAGGATTAAATACCGCCACCGTGCTCGTGAAACGAACGACGTTCCTCTGTGATCGTCTTTTTTAAGCTAATCGTTCCGAGTGTAGCAAAACAAACGCTAACAATGGCGATTGCTGTATAAATATCGCTATGAAGCAATAATTTAATTAAGCTATATGAAACAGCTAAGGCGAAAATAGGGGAGACTACCCATACTTTCAGCACTTGAATAACAATTTGCTTTTGCCAAATCGAAAAACCGTTTTTTGTTGTACCGATGCCAATAATGGCTGATGTCGTAATTTGTGTTAGCGGAACGGGGAGGCCAAAGAGAGATGAAACGATAACAAGCGTTGCCCCGATTCCTGAAATAATGCACCCTTCTAGTTGAGAGAACGTCGTAATTTTTTTTCCGTTCGTTTCTAACACGCGGCTGCCAAGCAAAAGTGCTCCGAGTGCAACGAACAATCCGCCGAAAATAATGCCATATTTGACAGATAATAAACCAGCTCCCACGAGAGGACCGACAGCGTTGGCAACGTTGTTCATTCCTGCTGAAAACGCTTCGGAAAATCCAGCGATAATAAGCAAAAAGCCGATCCATTTGTTTTGTTTCAATGTTTTTCCTTTTAGCCAATTGCTAATGAAAAAAGCTAAAGAAAACGCAGCAAGAGGTGTAATAAGCCAAAATGATACGATCCAAAGAAGTTTGCCGACGTACAAACTTTGGTACGCAATACCTGCGCCAACGACCGCCCCCACTGTAATTTCGCTTGTGGATAACGGGATGCCGAGCACGTTGGCGGCAAATAGCGAAATCGTTGCCGCTGCTAAAACGATGACGACAACGTCTGTTTTTAAAATAGTTGTCGGAACGATGCCAGAACCGATCGTTTTGACGACTTCTCCGCCGCTCAAGCTGCCGAGAAAAATAGCAACAGCGCATATGAATAAAGCGATGCGCTTATTTGACAATGTGCCTGACCCATAAGCAGCACCCATCGTTGCGGCAGCACCGCTTCCTCCGATATTCATCGCAAAGAAAAAAGCGATAATAAAAGCAACTGTAACCAACGCGTTCCCCCCTTACGACTCGTGCAAGCCGCATTCTGTTTTTCCTAGCCCAGCCCATCGGCCAGAACGCAAATCTTCTTCCGTATAAGCAGGGGCTGTACATGGTGCACAACCGATGCTTGGGTATCCACGATCGTGAAGCGGATTATAGGAAAGATTGTGGCGATGTACGTAGCGCCATACGTCTTTCCACGTCCAGTGAATAAGCGGACAAACTTTAATGTTTTGAAACTTTTTATCGAGATTAATAAATTCAACATGTTGCCGTGTTGGTGATTGCTCGCGGCGCAATCCGGAAATCCATGCTTTTTTTCCTGTCATCGCTTGCCGAAGGGGAATAATTTTTCTTAGTTCACAGCATTTGTTTGGATCTCTTTTCCAAAGTTCTGTCCCGAATTGTTTCTCTTGTTCTGCAAGTGATAAAGACGGTGTTTGTAAATGAATACGCAGGCGAGGATACGCTTGCTTAACGCGTTCAATCGTTTCATACGTTTCAGGAAAATGTAAATGCGTATCGAGAAAAACAATTTCCGCATCGTCACGCACTTGCGAAATAAGGTCAATGAGCACAATCCCTTCAATGCCGAAACTGCAAGCATACAAAAGATCGTCACTATAATGATCGTACGCCCATGACAGCACATGTAGCGCCCCTTTTTCATTATTGTCGATTGGGAAAGTCGGTTTTTGTTCAATATCCCATGTTTCATACGTAATCATATCGCATCTTCCTTTCGTACTTTCTCGCCCTTCTGTTTGATTGTTTTAAATTTTAACACAATTCACTCGAATGTCAATCCTAGTTTTTCTATCGGAATTTATTTTTTAAAAAACGCCATAGCAAACGAAAAAAAACATGATTATACTGTTTGTATGGGAGATGTTGAAGGGAGTGGAGATGTTTGCGCCTCATTTTATTGGAAGAATATGATGAGCGAACGATGGAATTGGCACGGCCCATTTATGACCGTCATCGTCGCGTGTTATTAGCAGCGGGGAGAAAAATTCATCCAAAATATGTTGAACGATTAAAACAAATGGATATTCGTTACGTATTTGTAGAAGATGCGGTGTCGGAAGGCATCACGTTGGAAGAGTTGCTCGATATGCCGTCGTGGATGGATGCGATTGAAGTTGTTCAGCAAACGGTTGACGCTGTACGAAAGCGAGAACCATTACCGCTTCGCACATTGTTTAAACTAGCGGTCAAGCTCGTTGATGAAGTGAAAAAACGAAAAGTGTTAGCGGTCATTCCAGCCACATCGCTTGCAACGGAAGTGCAACCGTACGCTCATGCCGTCAACGTTGCACTATTGTCATTGCAACTAGGGAAGAAGTTACATTTGAACGATTTACAGTTACGTGACGTAGTGGTGGGAGCATTACTTCACGACATTGGAAAAGAAATAGAAGGAGAAGAACATCATACAGTAAAAGGATTTGAATATTTACGAAAAGATCGGGAAATTAGCTTATTATGTGCGCATATGGCGTATCAACATCATGAGCATGCAGATGGTTCTGGTACACCGCGCGGATTAAAAGAAACGAACATTCATTTGTACGCTCAAATATGTGCGATTGCGAATGAATATGAAAACTTAATTTCGACGGAATTTGTACCGCCGCACGAAGCGCTTGAAATTATTATGGCGCGAAGTAGTATTCGATATAGCCAGCAACTTGTACGATTGTTCGTTGATACGATTCCTGCTTATTTGCCGGGAACGACAGTGAAAATGAGCGACGGAAGAAACGCGATCGTGACAAAAATTGTTGAGCATATGCAACGTCCATATGTCCGATATATGGATACACATGAAGAGATTTCGCTTGTTGATCATCCGTCGCTCCTCATTGTCGGACAGGCGGTTTTATAATTTTTTGCGCAAGTTTCCGAGTTCTTCAGCGATCGCTTGCATTTCGCTCGGGCTAAATGACTGCTTTTTCATCACCATATCGTATATATCTTTTAATTCATCATATAGCTGTTCATCGAAATGGTCCGGTTTAATGGCATCAAAATTTAATACTTTTAACTTTTCTTTTATTTGTTCGATCATTTGTTCAACGGATAAATGCATCGTCGTCATCCTTTCCTATATGCTTGCGTCCATTGTATCATTGTTTAACGATTCATTCTACTTTGTTTTAAGGAGTGAGAGGAAATGATTCGCGTGTTATTCGTTTGTTTAGGAAATATTTGTCGTTCCCCGATGGCAGAAGCTGTATTTCGTCACCTTGTAAAACAAGAGGGGCTCGATCATGTCATTGCGGTTGATTCAGCAGGAACGGGCAATTGGCATGTGGGGAAACCACCACATCACGGGACTCAGCGTATTTTAACGGAAAAACAAATTGACTTTACAGGGTTAAAAGCACGTCAAATTTCAAAAGAAGATTTTCATACATTCGATTATATTATCGGAATGGATAGCGATAATATCGCTCATCTTCGTCGCCTTGTAGGAGATCATTCTCGCGCTGTTATTGCTCGTTTTATGGATTTTGTGCCAAACCGTCGCGTAGACGATGTCCCTGATCCGTACTTTACAGGAAATTTTGAAGAAGTGTACGAATTAGTCGAAGAAGGATGTAAACATATATTAGAGCATATTAAACGAGATCACTCGTTGTAAGGGGGAGAAGATGATGGGAAAGGGGAAATGGATTGCATTAGCAGGGATAGCTTTGTTGCTAGCGAATAACAAAACAAGACAAGTCATTAAAGAAACGTGTCGTGAGTGGATGGATAGCGTAGAACAAGTAAAGGAGACCGTTCATCAAACGAGACAACATGTAGACGAGATGATGAATGATTTGCAGTTTATTGTGAATAAACTAAGTGAAGTGAAAGAAACAACACCGCAAGTGATGGAGTGGATTGGAGAGCTAATTCGCAAACGCTCTACATAAGGAGCGAGGTGGTGAAAAATGATTATTAGCTTTTCTGTTGTTCGTGAGCTAATGAAGCGGTTTGATGAAGATGAAATTTTTGATCTATCTGCAGAATTAGCCTATTTCTTTTTGCTTTCCTTATTTCCGTTTTTACTGTTTTTGTTGACGTTTTTGTCGTATTTGCCGATTCCGCATGAAGATGTCATTGCCTTTTTCAGTCAATATGCTCCGAGCGAAACGGCACACTTAATTGAGACAAACGTGAAACAGTTGATGGAATCACAAAGCGGAAAATGGCTATCCTTTAGCGTCCTTGCGACCGTATGGGCGGCATCAAACGGCATGTCAGCCATTATTCGCGCTTTAAATCGTGCGTATGATGTGAAAGAAACGCGTTCTTTTTTCGTCGCACGTGGCGTTTCAATTTTGCTTACATTTGCGATGATTTTCGTCATTATTGTGGCACTCATTTTCCCTGTATTCGGCAAAATGATCGGTACATTTCTTTTTTCAGCGTTTGGTCTTTCCGATGTGTTTTTACACGTATGGGAAACGATTCGTTGGTTTGTTAGTTTCGTCATTTTATTTTTCGTTTTTTCTGTGCTATACGTTTTTGCACCGAGCAAATATGTTCGGTTTCGTGACGTCTGGAGCGGGGCGTTATTTGCGACTGTAGGTTGGATGATCGTCTCGCTTGCTTTTTCGTCCTATGTAAATCAATTCGGTAACTATTCTGCGATGTATGGCAGCTTAGGCGGAATTATCGCGTTAATGGTTTGGTTTTATTTATCTGGCATGATGATTGTATTAGGTGGGGAGCTAAACGCTATTTTTTGTTGTAAACGAGAAGGACATATGCGCATACGGTAGTTATTCCCTCTTATTAAAAAAACGCGGTTAAACCATATTAAAAGTGAACGTGGATATGAAGGGGGACTATACGTGACGAAAAAAACGAAAAAAGACGGCGGAACAAAGCAAAAAGGAAAAAACCGACCGAAACATAAAACGAGTAGCAGTGCGAATGGACAAAACGGATATCACTAAAGAGAAGAGGGATGCGGCACGCATCCCTCTTTATTCTGCGATTTCTTCGTAATGATAGTATGTTTGGTTGTAAATATGCTCAATTTCTGCATCAGTCATATAAACGAGTTGTTCTTGATTAAAGCCCCGTAACTTTGTAATAAACTCAATCATATTTTTTCTTTCTTCTCTGCTCATTATGATCGCTCTCCCCTCTGTTTTAAAACAGTTTATTTTGTTTAATTGTATTATATAACAGGGGGTTAAAAAGCGTCAATATTTTTTTCTTGTTTTTTCGAAAAATATTTTGAAAATTTTGTGAACGGGCGCTGGGCAAGTAATAAAAGAAACAGTAGCGAACTCACGCTAAAGAAAAATAGCCTTTCTTGCTGTTGTAATACAATGCCACCAATCGCAGGTCCACATATGCTGCCGATGCTATATAACATCCCGCATAAAATGTTGCCGACAGGAAGAAGCGATTTTGGCAACAAATCGGTCATATACGCCATGCCGAGTGAAAAAAGTGAACCAACAAACATACCAGCAATGAAAAAACACATCGTTAGTAGTACAGGAGAAGAGAACAATTGCGCAATCATAAAACAAATGGCGCCGATGGTTAACGAAACAACAATAATCGTTTTGCGTGAAAAGCGGTCACTTAACGTTCCAAGTGGAAGTTGAAAAGCGATTCCCCCAAGCGCAAACGCAGGAAGCATTATCGCGACCGTCTCCACGTGTAAGCCGTTTCGTAACGCATACACAGGAAACATGCTATGGAGTGATGCTTCTAAAAAGCCGTAACCAAACGGCAAAAACAAAGCTGGCCATGCTTGTTTCCACGCACGAACAAAACGCAGGCCCCCAATTTTCTCGGCTTCCGTCGCTTGTGGGTACGTATGTGGTAGGAAAAATAATAACATCCATCCACATAAGCTAAGGAATGACGAAACGATAAACGGTAACGCTTCGTGTACGTAAACGAGCGGAACGAGAAGCGGACCGATCATAAAACCAACACCAAACGATAAACCATACAACGAAATATTACGACCGCGTCGATGAATGGGAGAAGCGTATGTAATCCATGTTTGTGAACCGAAATGAAGGATATGGTCGCCAATTCCGATTAACAAACGAAGCATAAACCAAAAAGATAGTGATGATGAAATCGGAAACATCGCTAAAGAAGCAATAACGATCGCTCCACCGAGCATCATAAGACGTTTAAAGCCGTAACGACGAAGTGGGCGTTCTAAAAACGGAGAGACGATTAGGACGCCGATATACATCGCTGTCGCATGCATGCCGCTCAACGAAGAACGAATGCCGCTCTGTTCAAAGATGACAGAAATGAGCGGTAACAACAGTCCTTGGGACAGACCTGAAATCATGACAATGCTAACTAAAATGAAAAAGTGACGTTGTCGCATAATTCCCTCCTGTAATATATTCACTATGTTCGATGTTAAAGCGTTTCATAAAAAGAAGCAACGAAAAAGACGGATGAAAATAGGAGTAGATTTGTGTAAAATATGGTTGATATCCCATAAATGAAAAGGAGACGATTGGATGGAACGCATCTTTTTTTTATTAACGGTCATCGGTGTTCCGCTTTCTGTTGCAGGAAGTTTACTACATTGGCCAGCAACACCGATGTTTATTGTTTACTGCATAACGATCATTGCGCTCGCCAGTTACATGGGACGAGCGACAGAAAGTTTGGCGATTGTGGCGGGACCACGCATCGGTGGACTGTTGAATGCAACGTTCGGTAATGCAGTAGAACTAATCATTTCGATTTTTGCACTAAAAGCCGGATTAGTTGGTGTCGTGTTGGCGTCGTTGACGGGTTCTGTGCTTGGCAACTTATTGCTTGTTGCAGGCTTATCGTTTTTTGTTGGCGGTTTAAAATATAAAAGGCAATCATTTAACGTATATGATGCCCGTCATAATTCAGGGTTACTTACGTTTGCCATTTTAGTTGCTTTCGTTATCCCAGAAGTATTTTCGATGACGATGAACGAACAAAAGACGCTGTCGTTAAGTATTGGTATTTCGATCATTATGATTGTTCTTTACTTAGCCGCGTTATATTTTAAGCTCGTTACGCATCGTGGTGTGTATCAACATAAAGAAGACGTGGAAGAACATGAAGAGCCGGAATGGTCAAAAGGAAAAGCGATGCTCATTTTAGCGCTCGCTACTGTCGCTGTTGCATACGTATCAGAAAGTTTAGTCCATACGTTTGAAGTCGTTGCTCATTCATTCGGTTGGAGCGAATTATTTATTGGTGTCATTATTGTCGCCATTGTTGGAAACGCAGCAGAACACGCTTCCGCCATTATTATGGCATATAAAAATAAGATGAACGTTGCTGTTGAAATCGCGATCGGCTCAACGCTTCAAATCGCGATGTTTGTTGCCCCTGTGTTAGTACTTGTATCGCTTTTGTTTCCAACGAAAATGGCGCTCGTTTTTACGCTCCCAGAGCTTGTGGCGATGGTGACGGCTGTATTGTTAACGATCGTGCTTTCCAACGACGGAGATACGAACTGGTTTGAAGGCGCCACGCTTCTTGGAGCTTATATGATTATGGGAATTGGATTTTATTTGTTGTAATCCGTCAGTTATTGCTGGCGGATTTTTTTTATAAGGAGGATAAATTGTTTACTTTTGAAAAAAATAACGATGAACAACGTAAAAAGGAAAGGGGCTTACGTATGAAGAGATGGTTTGCTTTCAGCATGATGTTTATTTTCTTCTGTATGCCAACGATGAGCGAAGCAACTGTCAAGCTCCCGCCATCGGTCATTGACATTTCAAAAGAAAACACGTATCCAAATCCGACGCAAAATTTGCCTTATTTGCAACCGAGCGAATTAGCAAAACAACTGCTTCAGTCCGCGAATGTTAAAATTGAAAATCCGGAATTAATTCGTCTTTTAAACGAATCGTCGATTTCAAGCACGCCTTTTGCGATTGGCTATGAGGCAACGATTTATTTAGGGCAATGGCCATTGAATTACGAATCGACAGAAACATCGACCAACTGGGAGTATCAAAAAGTAAATACGAATTTTATTGACAATCGTGGTGGGAAAACAGCTGTTCGATTGACGTATCGCCAAGAGATGCAAAAACAAGTGCGCGGTGGGTTGACCGCAAGCATCCCGAATGAAGAAGATGTGAAAAAAATGATGTTGTTGACAGCAATGAAAAAGACGAATTTACCGCTCTCTTTTAGCACGTGGATCGGCATGGGGACGAAAAAGGAACAAGCATATAACGTTCCACCAAAAAAATTAGGCTATTTATATGCCTATGCTCCTGCGGTAAACGAAAAAGGAAAAGTCACATATGGAGAAGTGTATATTGTTTTAAAAGGGAAGAAAAAGAGCATTGTCGTAAAAAACGTAACATCGCAAGGTATCGGTGCCTGGATTCCTGTGCAAGATCGTCTATCATTTGCATTTGTTGCTAGCGACGTACCACGATGACAAGAAAAAGCTTGTCGAGCGTTCGACAAGCTTTTTATCGTTCAATTTTTGCTTTTCGCGTTGTAAAATCAACGTCTGGGTAATAACGGTTTTTCACGAGCACATTCGGTCCTAAACATTTCACCGCAGGGCAGTGGCAATTTAATGATTTTGCTAAATGAGATGCCATCCATTTGTCATAAGCAGAAAGAAGCGAGTCGGTTTGAATGTTTCCGAGCGTCGGTTCATCACCGAAATCAGTCACAATGATGTCACCTGTAAAGATGTTGACGTTTAACCGTGAACGTCCATCTGGATCGTTTCGTACTGTAACATTTTTACTTGCATATAAACGTTTTAAGAGAGCTAAATCTTGTTCGTTGTCACTACATGGATAAAATGGTAACGTACCGAATAACATCCAAACATTTTCATCCCGTATATCAAGCAAATGATGGATCGTTTCACGCAGTTCATCTAATGTTAATGTTTCTAGGCTACTAGCGAAGTCGCTCGGATACATCGGATGTACTTCGTGGCGTCTACAACCCATTTCGTTTACAATTTGGCGATGGATCGTTGCTAAGTGTGGGCGCGTCCGTTTATTTAACATCGTTTCCGCGGATACGATGACGCCCGTTTTCGAAATGGCACGCGCATTTTCGATCATGCGTATAAAATAACGTTCACGCTGTGCGACGGTTGGCTTTTTCTCCATCATCGCAAAACCGCCTTCGATAAAATCATCGATCGTGCCCCAGTTATGCGAAATATGCAAAACATCTAAGTAAGGGATAATTTTTTCGTACCGTTCTAAATCGAGCGTTAAGTTCGAGTTGATTTGTGTGCGCACCCCCCGCTCATGTGCGTATTTTAACAGCGGCACGACGTATTGCTCAACAGATTTCATCGAAAGCATTGGTTCACCGCCTGTAATGCTTAGCGAGCGCAAGTGCGGAATTTCATCGAGACGGCGAAGAAGAAGATCAAGCGGCAACGCCTCAGGATCTTTCGTACGCAACGTGTAACCGACTGCACAATGCTCACAACGCATATTACAGAGCGTCGTTGTCGTAAACTCGATATTTGTCAACTGCATGCTGCCATACTGTTCGACATCCATATATGCTTCCCATGGATCAAACGTAGGAGTAATCGCTTGACGCAATAATGTTCCCATAATCAAGCTCCTTTTAATTGAAATAGACCTAACGATAATTATGCAAATGAAATGGAACGATTGTCAACGATGTTGCGATCGTGTACGATAAAGAGAAAGTGAGGTGACGACGTTGGGCAACGCGGTATCAGATCAAAATCTACAACTATCCTATTTAAAAGCGCGCTTAAATATGTTTCTTGAAGTGCTCGAAGCGCTCGATCCAGAAACGGCTGAATTAGAAGATATTGACCGTCTCATTCAAATGATTGATGATTTAGAAATGAAATACGAGCGGTTTAAAAAAGATTGGGAAAAAAGTCGCTAAGCGGCTTTTTTTCGCGTTTGAAAAAGATGTATAATACAGGTGGAGAATTCAAAAAATTGTTACATATTGAACAAAGGGGAAGGGAATCGTGATGGAAAAATTTCAAGAAAGTATGTACAAGCTGATCGTTGAAACGTCAACGAAATTGCCGAAAGATGTGCGACGTGCCATTTTAAAAGCAAAGCTACGCGAAAACGCAGGAACGAGAGCTGCGATGTCACTTGCGACGATCGTGCAAAACATTCAAATGGCAGATGAAAATGTATCGCCGATTTGTCAAGATACCGGATTGCCGACATTTAAAATTAAAGTGCCTGTAGGAGTTAACCAAGTTGAGATGAAAGAGGCGATTCGTCGAGCGATCGCTCAAGCAACGAAAGACGGGAAATTGCGTCCAAACTCCGTTGATTCGCTAACAGGCGAAAATAGCGGTGATAATTTAGGGATCGGGCTACCTGTCATCAAATTCGAGCAATGGGAAAAAGATTACATTGATGTTCGCTTAATTTTAAAAGGTGGCGGCTGTGAAAATAAAAACATTCAATATAGCTTACCGTGTGAGTTAGAAGGGCTCGGTCGTGCCGGTCGTGACTTAGATGGCATTCGTAAATGTATTTTACATGCGGTATATCAAGCGCAAGGGCAAGGCTGTAGCGCAGGATTCATTGGCGTTGGCATTGGCGGTGATCGTTCCTCTGGATACGACTTAGCAAAGGAACAGTTATTCCGTTCTGTTGACGATGTGAACCCGAATGAAGACTTGCGCAAATTAGAAGAATATATCATGGAAGCTGCCAATAAACTCGGCATCGGTACGATGGGATTTGGTGGGGAAACGACGCTACTTGGCTGTAAAATCGGCGTGATGCATCGTATCCCTGCAAGCTTTTTCGTTTCCGTTGCGTATAACTGTTGGGCGTTTCGTCGCCTAGGCGTTATCATTGATCCGCATACGGGCGATATTCAAGAATGGCTTTATCAAGAGGGAGACGATGTTGACTTCCAACAAGAAGAAACGGAAGTTGTGGGCCAAGCACGTGAAGTGGTGCTTGAAGCGCCAATTACAGAAGAACAAATTCGCTCATTAAAAGTCGGCGATGTCGTTCGCATTAACGGCATGATTTATACAGGTCGCGATGCGATTCATAAACATTTAATGGACCATGATGCCCCAGTTGATTTAAACGGTCAAATCATTTATCACTGTGGACCGGTTATGTTAAAAGATGAACATGGTAAATGGCACGTGAAAGCAGCGGGTCCGACGACAAGTATTCGTGAAGAACCGTATCAAGGGGAAATTATGAAAAAATTTGGTATTCGTGCAGTCATCGGAAAAGGTGGCATGGGGTCGAAAACGTTGGCGGCGTTAAAAGAACATGGGGGCGTGTACTTAAATGCTATTGGTGGCGCAGCGCAATATTACGCGGACTGTATCCAATCCGTTGAAGGCGTCGACTTTTTAGAATTTGGTATTCCAGAAGCGATGTGGCATTTGCGTGTAAAAGACTTTACCGCCGTCGTCACGATGGATTCGCACGGAAACAGCTTGCACGAAGATGTCGAAAAATCATCGCTTGAAAAATTAGCCCAATTTAAAGAACGTGTATTTTAATGGAAATCCGTCTAGTGATGAGCTAGGCGGATTTTTTATATCTCTTTTTGCACAACCTATGATTGAAATGAATACGGAGGTGCAAGCAGTGAAAAAAACGATCATGTTGCTTTTTTTCTTTTTATGTTTTCCGCTTAGTCAAGTTGATGCGATGTCATGGGGATTTAAGCGAAGTGAAAATCATCTTCCCCCTTCTGCTGGAAAACAACTGGACGAATTACTTGCCAAATACGATGCATTTTATTTAGGCGACCCGGCAAAAAAATATATTTATTTAACATTTGATAACGGATACGAAAACGGCTACACCGCACAAATTTTAGACGTACTCAAACAAAAAAAAGTTCCAGCGACGTTTTTTGTGACAGGACATTATTTACAATCGGCCCCTGATTTAGTGAAACGGATGGTGAACGAAGGGCATATTGTCGGCAATCACTCATGGCATCACCCTGATTTAACGACCGTTGGCGATGAAAAGTTACGTGAGGAGCTTGAAATGGTCAGAAAAAAAACAGAGCTGCTGACGGGGCAAAAGCATATGCGCTACCTTCGTCCACCGCGCGGTATTTTTGACGAACGGACGCTTGCAGCTGCACGTGAGCTTGGCTATTATCACGTTTTTTGGTCATTGGCTTTTGTTGATTGGCACGTGCACGATCAAAAAGGTTGGTTGTATGCCTACAATAACGTCATGAAACAAATTCATCCTGGTGCGATTATATTGTTGCATACGGTATCAAAAGATAATGCGGATGCGCTTGCGAAAATTATTGACGATTTGCGAAAAGAAGGATATGTTTTTAAAAGCTTAGATGATTTGATCTTGCAAAAAATGAACGTCCCTACTTGGCTTTTTTCCCTTTGACGATGTGCAAAGGGATTTGTTTCGTTATAATAGAAGGAAAAGGGTTGGGATTGAAATGTGGCAACAACGAATCGAAGTGGAAGCTCCGTACGATTTTTCACGTGTGTTAGAGCGACTAGCGCAAGACCCGTTATCCGCCGTAGACATCGAAAAACAACAGCTAGTTATGCCTTTTTACATAAATGAAACTCCGGTTGCTGTTTCTGTCCGCAGTATCGGAACAAAACAAGAACCGGTTTTTCTTGTTGAAGCAAATTACCCGGAATTAAAAGAAGCGATATTATCATGTTTGTTTCGTATGTTTCATTGGGATCGCTCCCTTTTGCCGATTCATAAGCATTTTTTACAAACAGAATTGCGGGACATTTTTCTTGAACACGAAGGAACACCGCTTGTATTAGAATCGGATTTATATTTTTGCTTAATAAAATGTATCATTCACCAGCAGCTACATATGAAAGTGGCGTACAAAATGACGGAGCGCTTTGTGAAAACATTTGGACAGGAAATAGACGGGCTTTGGTTTTATCCGCGTCCAGAACAAATCGCGCGCTTATCGTATGACGAACTGAAAGCGTTACAGTTTAGCGGAAAAAAAGCGGAGTATATGATTGACACATCACGATTAATCGTCGAAGGAAAGTTAGATCTTGAGCGACTAGTAGACGCAACGGACGAAGAAGTGATGAAAACGCTCCTTGCGATTCGCGGCATCGGTCCATGGACGGTGCAAAATTTCTTATTATTTGGGTTAGGACGGCCGAACTTATTTCCGAAAGCGGATATCGGGTTACAACGAGCGGTGCAAAAACTGCTTTCATTAGAAACGAAGCCTTCGCTGGCGCAAATGGAGGCGTTAAGCAAGCGATGGGAGCCGTATTTAAGCTATGCATCGCTCTATTTATGGCGAAGTATTGAATAGGAGAGATAAGCAATGTTACAACAAGGACAGCAATTTCCATTGACCATTAAACGATTAGGCATTAACGGAGAAGGAGTCGGCTATTTTAAAAAGCAAGTCGTGTTCGTTCCGGGAGCGCTTCCGGGGGAAGAAGTCGTCGTTCAGGCGACGAATGTGTATCCGACGTATGCGGAAGGAAAAATGGTGCGCATTCGCAAACGTTCGCCATATCGCGTCAAACCGCTTTGTCCTGTATATGAACGGTGCGGCGGTTGTCAACTGCAGCATTTAGACTACAACGCGCAGCTTGAAGCAAAGCGCGATATTGTCGCTCAAGCGCTTGAACGCCATAGCCGACTAAATATTGAAGCGCTCGATATTCGTCCGACGATTGGGATGGATGACCCGTGGCATTATCGCAACAAAAGTCAATTTCAAGTCGGAGTGAAAAAAGGGCGCGTCATCGCCGGGCTTTACAGCATGAACTCGCACGAACTCATTGACATTGACCGCTGCCTCATCCAACATGACGCCACGAACCGCGTCACAACGGTCGTGAAAACAATTTTACAAGATTTGCGCATACCGATTTATCACGAACGGAAAAAAGCAGGTGTCGTGCGCACGATTGTCGCTCGCATCGGATTTTTTACAGGTGATGTACAATTAGTCATTGTGACAGCGACGAAAGAACTACCGCGTAAAGAGCTGTTTGTAGCGGAAGTGAAACGCCGTTTGCCAGAAGTGAAATCGATCGCGCAAAACATAAACGGGCAAAAAACGTCGCTTATTTTTGGCGACGAAACGATCGTTCTTGCAGGCGAACCGTACATTCAAGAAGTGCTTGGCGATTTCTCGTTTGAACTATCTGCCCGCGCTTTTTTCCAGCTTAACCCGATTCAAACGATCAAGCTGTATGATGAAGTGAAAAAGGCAGCCGCACTCACGAAAAACGAACGTGTCGTCGATGCGTATTGCGGCGTCGGCACGATCGGGCTTTGGCTTGCCCGTGAGGCGAAAGAAGTGCGCGGCATGGACACGATTCCAGAAGCGATTGACGATGCACGCCAAAATGCGGAACGCCACGGCTTCACCAACGTCATGTATGCGGTCGGAAAGGCGGAGGAGCTATTGCCGAAATGGGTGAAAGAAGGGTGGAAGCCCGACGTCATTGTCGTCGACCCACCGCGAACAGGTTGCGACCATGCTTTACTAAAAACGATATTACAAGTGAAACCAAAAACGGTCGTGTACGTTTCCTGTAACCCATCCAGCCTCGCCCGCGACATCGACACACTCACGAAACAATATCGCGTCGAATACATCCAACCGTTCGATCTTTTTCCACATACGGCGCATGTGGAAAGTGTCGCGAAGTTGGTGAGGAAGTAGTCGATCTGGATGAGCATAGAAAAAAGGATAGTTTTTTGTAGAAAGATATTCGCAAAAAATGAAGATAGAGAGGGGACGTTTATGAAAAAAACGGTTCGTGTCGTAGGGGCAGTGATATTTGATAACCAAAATCGTGTGTTGTGCGCGCTCCGATCGCATACGATGACACTTCCTAATCTTTGGGAATTTCCGGGTGGGAAAATTGAAGAAGGGGAAAAAGAAGAAGAAACGTTAGTAAGAGAAATTTATGAGGAATTAGGATGTACGATTGACGTACATGAAAAAATTGAAGAAGTGCATTATGAATACCCTCAAGTCATTGTCCATTTACTCACATATAAAGCGACAATTATTGAGGGAGAACCGCAAGCGAAAGAACATGCTGAATTAAGATGGGTGCCGCTTCGAGATTTAAAATCTCTTGAATGGGCACCCGCTGATATTCCGACTGTAGATGCTTTATTAGCGAATCAAGTCAATATATAAATCTTCCGGCACGGAATGATGTAGTCGCCATGTGATACTCATCGGCTTATCTCCATAGCTCGATACATAATCGACTTCACCGAGATAAGTAAACGGCAATGTCATTCCGTGCATTTCTTCAAACTTTCGAACAAATAGATGAATATGGATTCCAAGTTCTTTATGGCGAATAAAATGTTGCCCAACGGAAGAACTGTGAGACGTTTGATTTTGGCTTTGCCAATGAAAATGCTTTTGGTCAAGAAAATAATCTTTGTAATGTAAATGTTCTTTCACTCTTTCCGATTTATTTAAATTAACGAACAGTAAATAATGGTTTCTAACTCTACTTACTCCTTCTCGCCACGATCCTTCTTTTAATCCTGCTTCAAATAAGAAAATTAAATCGTTTCTCGTATAGTTTTGATAAAGAGTAAGCTTTTCTCCTTTAGTTAAAAATCGTTCAGGACGATACGTTCTCCTGAATTCAATGAGTCCGTAGTCGATACGATCTTTGATGTAATTGAAAAACTGTGTATCTTCAGTTAAAGCAAGAATGTCATCATTCAAGATGAATTGCTGGCCATTTCGTTGTCCAAACGACCATTTTTGTTTTTTATACGGCAATGAGAGGCGATCCATCGATTGCATAATCATTTTTTCATGTTTTTCCAATGGCACATCTATAGCAAACTTTCTGGCAAGTTGTTTTACGACATCTTCACAAGATACGACTTTTTGCAAAAGAGCTAATTGCAAAATAACAAAATCGTACGGCCATTTGATCGGAAGTTGATTTTCTAGCCGTTCAACGCATTCATACATTAGTGAGTGGTCTAAAATCATTTGGTCAAGCTCGTTGGCATCATTCATTTTTTCTTTTGTTTTGACCCATGAACGATACTTATATATAAAAAACGTTAAGCTTGGCGATTGTTCGTAATATAAAAAATCTAATATTTCTGGTGAGCGCCCAAGTTCATTTTTAAATTGTTGATATAACATTTTTAACATATCCGCTGAATTCATTTTAATAGAGTCAATGCGTTCTAAAATTTCCCTTTGTGTTACTGGATCTAAATCAACGTATGCGCCGCCTGGTAGATCGGCAAATTCGTGTGTAATTGCAACACGGAGGGAATCTTTATCAAACGCTTTGTCGTTCAGTTGCCCAGCGAGAGCGAGCGGAATCATAAACGATTTTTGATAATTTCCTACAAAATCCAAAACCGTCACAAATTCTTTTCCTTCTACTTTTCTTAATCCTCTTCCTAATTGTTGAATAAATACAGTCGATGATTCGGTAGGTCTTAAAAATAATAAAAGATTTAAACTTGGAATATCAATTCCTTCGTTAAAAATGTTAACTGTAAAGATGAATTCAAGTGGATCGTCTGGATTTTCTAGTCTCTTTATAATCTGTTCGCGATATTCCACGCTATGTTCACTAGTTAAGTATGTTGTGCAATATCCGCGTTTATTAAATTGTTCGCTCATATACTTTGCATGATCGATATTTACACAAAAAGCGAGCCCGACGATACGATCGCCGTCATAACTATATGTACGAATCATTTCAATAATAAAATCTGTTCGTTCGTTTGTTTTTAAAGCTTTCACAAGCAGTGCTTCATCAAACATACCGTTTTTTAATGGAATTTGACTATAGTCTACCGTACGATCTGAAATACCAAAGTAGTGAAATGGTGCGAGCAACTGTGCGTCTAGCGCCTCCCTTAAACGTATTTCATATACAACATTATGGTTACAAATTGCTAAAACGTCTCTGCCGTCCATTCTTTCCGGTGTTGCTGTTAAGCCAAGCAAAAATTTCGGCCGGAAATAGCGAATCACTTTTTGATACGTAGGTGCTTCGGCATGATGAAATTCGTCGATGATGATATAGTCAAATTCATGTTGCTTGAACCGATTCAATGTTTCGTCTTTAGAAAGCGATTGAACGGTACTAAACAAATACGGTTTATCGAATTGTTTCACGGTTCCTGTTATTTTACCGAATAGATGGTCATTTTCTATCACATGTTTAAATGTTTCGATTGCCTTATCTAACAACTCTTCACGATGGGCGATAAATAAAAGCTTTTTTGGATTATATGCTTTGACGTCAAAAGCTGCTAAATATGTTTTTCCGGTTCCAGTAGCAGCGATAATGACGCCTTTTGTGTTACCATTTTTTCTTGTGTGTTCAAGGTTTTTTAATGCTTTTTTTTGCATATCATTCGGCTTCACACTTGATGCAACGTTATATTCTCCTTTTGGCTCGGCTACTAAAGGTTTGTTTTCTTTTCTTATTGTTTGTTGTTGATAGGTTTCGATAAATGCATAATCAAGAGAAATCGTGTCCGCACGATTCCATATTTTTTCGAACATTTCTTTTGTATGCTCATAAATTGGTAAAAAGCTTGTATCGGGTAGCTTTACATTTAGCTCATGTCCGTTAATGAGAGCTGAGTCTGAAATATTTGACGAGCCTATGATTACTGTATTTAATCCTGAACGTCGATGAAACATATATGCTTTCGTATGAAAAGAATGTTGTTGCGTATCGATTATTTTTACTTGTACGTTCGAAAATTGCATGAGTTTTTTGAGTGCTTTTGGTTCTGTAATGCCTAGATAGGTCGATGTGATGATGCGTACAGGAATACGTTCTTTTTCAAGCATAAGTAGTGGACGAATCAATAATTGTAACCCTGACATTCGGATGAAGCTAACCATAAAATCGACAGAATCAGCTGTCAGCATTTCATATTTTAATGTTTTAAAAAAGTTTTTCATTGTATGTTTGTCGTTATATAGTAAATGCAATCGAGATAGGAAAAAGTCCTCTATAACGGGTATTTCTCGTTGTCCGTATGTGTATGTAATCATAGAGAGTGGCAAGGAAAAAGAATCTTCGTTATTTGATACTAAAGTAGAAATGTGTTTCGTTAGTTGTATAATTTCATCAAAACGGTTCTCTTCTGCCAAACTTTTTAACTTATGAGCGAGCTGTTTAGCGGAATGAAGAACGAGAACTTCAATGTAATCTTTCGGTGATAGACGTTGTATGACACTTGTATCAGGATATTGTTTAGCAAGAAGTTGCAATTCTTCGAAAAAGCTTTTTTCCATCAATAAAAACCACCTAACGTATTTTTTATAAAATTTTACCATGATTTATGTGGCATTTCTATCGCTATATCGAGGTGACGTGATTGAAGTGAGACATCCAATATTCTTTTTTTCTTCGCATGTTGTATCGTGTTTCATCTTCAATTTTCCACTATCGAATGGAACGAACAAAATTGACGTCATGCATTCCCTCACAGCACTGTGAAAGAAAATAGGATATACTAATACACACAACCATCATTTGAACGTTTCATAAGGGAGGAAGTACGTTGAACGCAAATTGGAATTTTGACAATAGCTATGCTCGTTTGCCTGAGCGATTTTTTACAAGAATTTACCCGACGCCTGTCAGTGACCCGAAGCTTGTCGTGCTCAATCATTCGCTTGCGAAGGAACTAGGGTTAAACGCAGCGGCGTTAGCGAGTGAAGAAGGAGTGGCGGTGTTTGCAGGGAATCGCATTCCGGAAGGGGCGGAGCCTTTGGCGCAGGCGTATGCCGGTCATCAGTTTGGGTATTTTAATATGCTTGGTGATGGGCGTGCCATTTTGCTTGGGGAGCATGTGACGCCAAGTGGAGAGCGAGTTGATATTCAGCTGAAAGGGTCGGGTCGGACGCCGTATTCGCGTGGTGGGGATGGTCGAGCGGCGCTTGGACCGATGCTTCGTGAGTATATCATTAGTGAGGCAATGCATGCGCTCGGTATTCCGACGACTAGAAGTTTAGCTGTTGTGACGACAGGGGAAGTTGTGATGCGAGAGACGGAACTTCCGGGAGCGATTTTGACGCGCGTGGCTGCGAGTCATTTGCGTGTTGGGACGTTTCAATATGCGGGGCGTTTTTTATCAAAAGAGGAGTTACAGGCGTTAGCTGACTATGCGATCAAGCGGCATTATCCGAACGTTGACGGTACGTCCAACCGCTATGTTTTTTTACTTGAAGAAGTGATGAAAAGGCAGGCGGCGCTTGTGGCGAAATGGCAATTGGTCGGGTTTATTCATGGGGTGATGAACACCGATAATATGACGATTAGCGGAGAGACGATTGATTACGGACCGTGTGCGTTTATGGATGTGTACGATCCGGAGACGGTGTTTAGTTCGATTGATACGCAAGGGCGGTATGCGTACGGCAATCAGCCATATATCGCTGGATGGAACATTGCCCGTTTTGCAGAAAGTTTACTACCGCTTTTACATGACGAAGAAGAAAAAGCAATCGAGATTGCGCAAAAAGTCATTGAACAATTTCCAGCATTGTATGAAACGTATTGGTTACAAGGAATGCGCGCGAAGCTTGGGTTTTGGACGGAAGAGGCGGAAGATAAAAAGCTGATTGGAGAGCTTCTTCATTTGATGTACACACATCGCCTCGATTATACGAATACGTTTCGGTCGTTGACATTAGAGGAATGGCATTTTTGCGAACAAGAACTTCGCGACTGGTATACACGTTGGCAACAAAGAATAGCCCGTCAAGACATGACAAAAGAAGAAGTGTACGAATGCATGCGACAAAACAATCCTGCGATTATTCCGCGCAACTATCGGGTTGAAGAAGCGCTCGCGGCGGCGGTCGAGCATGGAGATGATACGGTTATGGAACGATTGCTTCATGTGCTTTCCGATCCTTATGCATACATGGAAGAACAAGAGGAATATGCCAAAACCCCTGAACCATCTGATCGGCCGTATCGGACGTTTTGTGGGACGTAAAAAAGCTCAAGGGTCACTTGAGCTTTTTAAAATCCAGCGATATGTTTCGCATATGCGAGTGGATTGAAAAACGTCCGTTCAATTGTTTCGCGGTCATAGGACTTATACATGCAATCGAATCCAGGTTTTGCGTTACATTCAATGAACCATAGTTTTCCTTGCTTATCGATCGCAAAGTCGATGCCGATTTCCCCAAATGTTCCATATGCTCGTTCAATGCTTTTATAGCACGTAAGTAAAAATTCGTCTATCGTTCGTTTCCATGTTTCGATTTGTATGTCGGTATAGTGAAAGTATGTTTTGAAGAAATATTCGAAACGGTAAATTTCCGATCCGGTTTGTGAGCTTGTGATTGGGGAACGATGACCGCCAACTCGGACAGGATACGATGTAATATCCAACTCCCCATTTGGTGTTCGTTGTACGGTTGCGCGCAAGTCAATATTTCTTTCGTTCCATGTGATGACATCGATCGCTTGTTGGACGATAATTTTTTTATGTTGGAAAAAGGCAGCAATCGCTTCATGAAGCGCATCCCAACTGTCGACGCTTGTTTCATATAACTGGCGGTCTTTCACATAGCTATATGTGAAATGTTGTTCACCATGTTTCACGATGCGAACGACACCTCGTCCGTTGCTGCCGTGACAGTCTTTTAAATAAAGTGTATCGCCCAAGCCAAACATATGTTGAACGGTTTTTATATCTTTATAAATCATCGCTTTTGGTAAATACGGTTGCATATCTATCATTTTTTGCAATTTTTTATGTGTGTCCCACTTATCAAAATAATGTTGTGGATTGATTTTTTTCATACCGTTGATCGCTTGCAGTTGTTGACGAATGTAATCGGACTTCACCATTTGTTTTCGTAAAACGCCACCGCCACGATCGTATAATACGTTAGGAAGTGGGAATGCTCGTTGTTTCCATGTCTTTTCTTGTTCATGAAAAAATGTTCCGTAAATTTTTTTGTGAATAAAATTAACATCATGAACAGAGAAAAAGTAGAGAATCGTTCTCGCTTTTTTATTGGCGTGTGCGTATTCCACTTGGCGAAATTTCGGTTGTTGTCGTTTTAGCTTTCGAATTTGGCCGTTGCTAATAAACATCGCTACGACAGGTCCGAGACGAATTGTATTGCCTCTGATTTCTATATTCGTTTCCATGTCGAGTAGCCCGTCAAACTGTTCAAATACATATGCAGGGAGTTCAACGATATCCTTAGAATCGTTTGCTTCACACCGGTCTGTAAAAGAAAAGGCGCCAATTTGTATACGTGTATGTTGAGGGTTTATCAATTGTGCATACATATATGTTGGTATCGTTATATGAGGGCTGTTTCCTTGTCTCAAAATGGCCGTCCATTGTTGTTTGTTTGGTATAGTGATGTATGTCGCATAGTCGAGCGTTGCCGTAAAAGAGCGAGGCGGATACTTCGCGTACAAAGGAAGACCCGGACCAGGGTACTTTTCTGGTTTTGAGTTTGCTTCAATCAGCCATATATGTCCTGTTTCGTCAATTCCCACATCTAACCCGATTTCTGAAAAATGACCAAACTTTTTTTCAATCGCTTCACAGACATTTTCAGCGAACGTATGCAATTGTGTAATGGAAGGAACGGTACGGTATGTTTCACAAAGTGATGGGTAAATCGTTTGAAAATCATATTGATGATTGTCGCGTACCGTTGTAATGGATGAATGTTGTTCAGCTAAGTTAATGAGTTCGTAAATGGATTCCCACTGTCCTTCCCCATTTTTTAACATAAGTATGCGAATATCGAATAATCGCTGTTGAAACGTCATAAGCGAAACGCCTTGTTGCACAAGAAAAGGCTTATGTTTTGTAAATGACTGTACATGTTCTTTTAACTGTTCGATTTCCATTTGTTCAACTACTAGTTCATCGTTTTTAACAAACATTACTTCAAACATATGTTGTTTTTTCTTAATTGACATGACTTCTTTTGCGCGGCTTCCGTAAAATGATTTAACGAATACATGGTCGTGGCTGTTTATCATTGTTAATATATCTGTAAATGTTTTGTATTTGATCGTCTCTGGGAAGTGGTGGCGAACGGTTGGAATATCGCGTAAACGTTCATACACTTCCCATTTTCCTAAATAATCGAATGCATTCAAAAACTTGATGTTTGGATTGTTGCGCATGGCTGTACGGATATATTGAACGAGAGGTTTTTGTTCTGGTGAAAATGATGCCCCTCGGTCATACACGACGTCTGGGAAGGGAAACGATCGTTGCTCGAATTGACCGTCTATATATATATAACCGTCGATGGTCTGTTTATCCCAATCGATATCAAAAATGCTGAAAAAATAACTTAAACAATGAGCGTGTTCGCTTGCGATCGCATGGTTATAAACAAATGGTTCGACATAGTCGGTGAAAAAATCGGCAATGTAGGAGGTGTTTAAAAAAACCCCAATCACAGGACCAATGTGCAATGTATCGTTTGTTTTCCATATGTGAAGTTTATATTCGACGGGACAATGAGGAAAAAGTGCGTGATGAATAACGAATGCATCGTGATCGGTTGGATGAATATATGCTTGCTCGATCGTTTGCCCAAATGCGATACGGTACATTATTTTTGGTTGTAGTTGGAACTGTTCATATATGCGTTTAGATAAATAACAAACATTTGTAGGTGTGTGGGTATTTTTCTGTACTTGTACGATCATATGTCTTCACTCCATTTTTTGTTTTGTTTACAACATATGTTTGTTGCTACTTCATTGTCTAGGCAAGTCAATGCGAAACAAACAGAAACGTGAATCATACAATGAAAGTAAGTGTGAAAAAGGAGGCGAAAGAGATGGGCTTTCCAAATGTTCCACATATCAAACCGGAAATTCATGTTGATCGAGATGATGCACTCGATTTATTGCTTATGTCAATCGCTTTAGAAGAGTTAAGTTTGGCGCACATTTTAAATGCGGAAGGGGAAAAAATTCAATTTGCACTTGAGGCATTACAACAAAGAAAGACGAAGCAAAGTGTCATTGATGATTTATTGAAAGTGAACCGTAGTGTGAATAGCGTATTACGAAATGTAATTAAAGAAGAAATATTGTTACAGTTTAAGCAAGAAAATGTTTTAGATGTCATTGAATGTGAAGAGGATGAGGATGATGAAGGATGATGTATATAAACCAAAATATATAACTAATATTGATCGTCTTTCTCAACTTTCAGAACGTGAAAAGGAAGTGCTAAAACAAGTTACCCAAACGTATGTGTTTCGAATCAATGACTATTATTTAAATTTAATTGATTGGTCCGATCCGAATGACCCGATTCGTCGTATTGTTATACCGATGGCAGAAGAATTAGATGAATATGGAATATGGGATGCTTCAAATGAAAAAAGTAACTACGTTGTACCGGGATGTCAACATAAATACGAAACAACAGCGTTATTGCTCGTTTCTGAAATATGTGGGGCGTATTGTCGCTACTGTTTTCGGAAGCGATTATTTCGCCATGATGTGAAGGAGGCGTTACTCGATGTTCGTGAAGGGATAGATTATATTGAGAAAACACCGCAAATTAATAACGTACTTCTCACTGGAGGAGATCCACTCGCACTTTCTACGAAAAAACTTGCCACTATTATTGAACGTCTCCGAAACATCGAACACGTCCAAATTATCCGTATCGGCACAAAGATGCCTCTATTTCATCCGATGCGAATTTATGAAGATGAAGAGCTGCTACGTACGGTCCGAAAATTTTCAACTGTTGATAAGCGAATATATATAATGGCTCATGTCGATCATCCGCGTGAATTAACAAAAGAGGCGAAAAAAGCATTTGAAGCGTTGCATGACGCTGGAGCAATCATTGTGAATCAAACGCCTGTTTTAAAAGGAATTAACGACGATCCTGATGTGTTGGCGCATCTTTTGGATAAATTGTCATGGATGGGAATTACTCCTTATTATTTCTTTATTAATCGTCCTGTGGCAGGAAATAAATCGTTTGTCCTTCCGCTTCATGAAGCGTATCGCATTGTTGAAGAAGCGAAAGCGAAAACGTCAGGATTAGGAAAACGAGTGAAGCTCGTCATGAGCCATGCTTCAGGGAAAATTGAAATATTAGCGATTGAGAATAAAAAGGCATATTTAAAATACCATCAAAGTCGACATGGACATCATGGAAAGTTTTTTGTTCTTGATTGTCCAGACGACGCGACATGGTTTGATGATTTGCCTGGGAGTGATCAGTATATTTAGTAAATAGCCGTCCCTTTTCTTATGGAAAGGGGCGATTCGTACGTTGTAATATAAGAAAAGAGAGGGGGAGGAGTGTTGTTTCCATTTTTGCACGACAATTTATACATAAAAGTAAAACTTCCGAAAAGTACCGTTGTTTTTCGAGAGGGGGATATGTGTGAACATGTGGCGTTTATTGTCTCCGGTGTCATTCGGGTAGCGAAAATCGGGGAGAATGGAAAAGAAGTTAATTTATATCGCGTATGTCGCGGAGAGTCATGTGTGTTGACGATTTCAAGCGTATTGTCGCATTCACCTTTTCCAGCGACTGCGATTGTGGAAGAAGATGCGGAAGCGATAATCGTTCCGAAAGATATGTTTGCGATGATGATGGCAACAAACACACAGCTACAAACATTTGTTTATGATATGATGATGAATCGGTTTATGGCGATGATGCAAATGATTGAACATATTGTATTTGAAAAAATGGATAAGCGTCTCATTGAATTTTTGCTTGACCGTTGCGAAAAAAATAAAATAAACGTCATTGAAATAACGCATGAACATATTGCGGTTGAACTTGGAACAGCACGTGAAGTTGTCAGCCGCATTTTAAAACAACTCGAGCGAGAAGGATACGTCCAACTTGCACGCGGGAAAGTAAAGATTGTAGATGAAAAAAGACTATGTGACAAATTTGCGACAATGTGACTTTATCACGGAATCATTGACCTTTTTCCTTTATGATGAGAGTAGATGAGGAGAGGGGAGGAAAAAAGATGAAAGCTAATGTTGGTTCTGTTGATCGCATCATTCGTTTTATATTAGGAATTGCATTATTAGGATTGTTTTTCCTTGAAGGAAATATTAAGTACGTTGGCATTTTAGGAATCGTTCTGATCGCTACAGCATTTATGAGATTTTGCCCGCTTTATGTACCATTTCGAATCAATACAACGAAAAAATAACTCTACTCATTTTAGTTGAAATCAAATAAGAAGGCGCCCATAGACGCCTTCTTTTAATCTACTTTTAACACGACGCGACCGTTAATTTGCCCTTTTAACATGCGGTCGAACACGTCGTTAATGTTTTCAAGCGGTTGTACTTCGACAATCGTTTTTACTTTGCCTTCTGCGGCAAATTGAAGCGCCTCTTGCAAGTCTTTACGCGTACCAACGATGGAACCGATAATTTTTACTCCATTTAAAACGGTATCGAAAATTGGTACAGGCATTTCTTCAGGTGGCAATCCGACAAGTACGCAAGCGCCACCACGACGAATCGCTTTGTAGGCGGATTCAAACGCAGTTTTTGATACAGCTGTGACGACAGCCGCATGCACCCCGCCGACTTTTTCCTTCATCCATTGTGCTGCATCTTCATGTTTTGGATTGACGATAAGATCGGCACCGAGTTGTTTAGCTAGTTCGAGTTTTTCATCGCCTAAATCGACAGCGACGACGTTTAATCCCATCGCTTTTGCATATTGAACAGCGACGTGTCCAAGCCCGCCGATACCGTAAATCGCTACCCATTCACCTGGTTTTGCACCTGTTACTTTGAGCGCTTTATATGTTGTTACACCAGCGCAAAAGATTGGAGCGGCTTCTTGAAACGATAAGTTATCAGGAATTTTCACAACATAATCAGCTGCAGCGCGACAATACTCAGCATAACCACCGTCCACAGAATAGCCAGCGTTTTGTTGATGTTCGCATAATGTTTCTTGTCCGCTTAAGCAATAGTCACAATGACCGCAAGCGGAATAAAGCCAAGGGATACCGACGCGATCTCCAACTTTTAAATGCGTCACTCCAGGGCCGACTTCTTCGATGACACCGACGCCTTCATGTCCAGGAATGAGTGGTAGTTTTGGTTTTACAGGCCAGTCACCATGTGCAGCATGTAAGTCAGTATGACATACGCCACAAGCTTTAATACGTACTAGCACTTCACCGTATGAAATCGTTGGTTTTTCGACGTCTTTAATTTGTAACGGTTCTTTAAATTGTTCCACAACCGCAGCTTTCATGACAATTTTCCTCCTTTGGAGCAAAAAGGGATTTTTTCGTCTATGCACATTTAATGTAGCATAAGTTCATTTTGTGAAAAATATAACAAATTTAACATTCAAAAAAATGTAAAATATTTTTGGATAAAAAGGTAAATTTTTGATTTGTATATTGACGATGTGGGAAGTTGCTTTTTTGGTGAAAATTTCCTTATTTCTTTTTCCTAAGAATTGTGTTAAAATGGAAATATGAAAAATTGAATAATCGGCAAACTACTCGAAAGGGTAGGGCGCAAAGCTATAGGGGCTACGTCTATTTGTAGATATGCCAGCCAGTTGCCCTTCTTATAAGGAAATGATAAGAAGGTTTAACTGTCGAACGATAGCTGCCTATATATTTGTTTTTAGGCAGCTTTTATTTTTATCAACATAGGAGGATGAAAACACCATGAAGTTAACCGTGAGAAAAAAATTGGTGGCAACGTTTCTTTCGATATTGTTGTTATTTGTTGTTGTGAGTATGCTTACATATAATCGTTTACAACAAATCGATGAACAGTATTCTCATGCGATGAAAGAAGGATTTAAACGAATTGACCTTGTGACGAATATGCAAAATGCGATGTTACGTGAACAAATTGCGGTACGAGGATATTTAATTAACGGGAAGCCTGAAAGTTTAACTGCATTTGAACAAGCAGCAAGTGAATTTGCGGATAATCAACAAAAAATCGCATCATTGCAGTTAGAAGGTCAAGCAAAGCAAGCGGTTGATCGCTTAATAAAAGGAGAACAAGAATATCGTGATCTTGCCAAGCAGGCAATGGAGTTTAAAAAACAAGGCGAAATGGATGAAATTTCACGCCTTATGAAAGAGCGAGGAAATGCGATTACGCTCGAAGTAACCGAAGCGGGCGAGCAAGCGAGAGCGATTCAACAAAAACATTTACAACAAATGAGTGAAACATTGTCTAAACAAGCGGAAAATATGAAATATATGACGCTAATTACGATTGGTGTTACATTTCTCGTAAGTATCGCCATTGCACTTTATATTAGTGAAAAGATTGCTAAACCGGTTAGACAAGTTTCTGAACATGCCGAAAAAATCGCACGTGGTGATTTATCGGTTGATGATATTTATGTTGCTAATCGCGATGAAATTGGTGAGTTGGCGGCATCGTTTAATCAAATGGTTCATAATTTAAAGCAGTTTATTCAACAAGTGAGCGCGGCGACGGAGCATGTGTCCGCTTCTGCTCAAGAGTTGATGGCGAGCGCTGAGCAAGCGAGCGCAGCGACAGAAGAAGTGACGACGGCGATTCAAGAAGTGGCTCAAGGAGCTGAGATGCAAGGAAAACATGCAGAAGAAAGCGTGCACGCGATCGGTGAAATGGCGACAGGAATTGAACGAATGGCCCAAACGTCTACCGTTGTAGCAAATTCCGCAACAGAAACGACAAAACAAGCTACTATTGGTCAACAATATTTACAAAAAGTCGTTATGCAAATGAATACGATTAACGAATCAACAAATGCAACGAATACGGTTATTAAAGAACTAAATGAAAAATCCGCACAAATCGGAAAAATCGTTGATGTGATTGTCGGCATTGCGGAGCAGACGAATTTGTTAGCTTTAAATGCAGCGATTGAAGCGGCACGTGCAGGAGAACATGGGAAAGGATTTGCGGTCGTAGCGGACGAAGTGCGTAAATTGGCAGAACAATCGCGTGAGTCGGCTAATCAAATTGCGCAATTAATTGACATGATTCAACAAAATACAAGTCATGTCGTCAACATTGTTGAAAAAGGAACAGAAGAAGTAGAAGAAGGAACAAGATTAGTAGAAGAGACAGGAACATTTTTTAAGCAAATCTCACGTTCTATTGAACAAGTAAATGATCAAATTCAAGAACTATCGGCGATTTCAGAACAAATGTCAGCAGGCGTCCATCAAGTGCATGCGTCTATGGATGAAGTATCGTCGATTGCGAAACGATTCGTCGAACGGACAGCCGAAATTTCTGCTTCTTCTGAAGAGCAGCTAGCATCGAGCGAAGAAGTGACATCAGCTGCTACATCGTTAGCCGAAATGGCGGACAAATTACGGCATGCGGTTGCCACGTTCAAATTTTGAAGTGTGCGTCTATAAGGAAAAGGTGTCCTGAGAACTTTCGGGACACCTTCTCTTTATTTATGACTTTCTTCTTTTACTTTGACGAATGCCAGCTGCTTCGGCACGTGCTTGCGCCTCTAAATCTTCATGATCAGCAAATTCGGCAGAAAACTCGACATCATAACCGTCTGATTTCATTGTTTTCGGCACTTGTGGCATCGTTGACTTGTTTTTGTCTCTAGCTTTTTGACCGCGTGAACGTCCCATATGAATTGCCTCCTCGTTATTTTTTCGTTAGTATCATGTGACAAATAGCGAAAAAGATGAATAGAAAATGTTGTTAATGGCGAGCATGTTTATCGGTAAATCCACCTGCTTGGTCCGCACGTTTAAAATCGCGAGCATACGTCACTTCTTGTGCGCTTGAGAGCGTACTTTTTGTTTTTTCACGTTTCTTTTTGTCAGCCATATGTATCCCTCACTTTAATTAAATATTACGTTAACATTATGAACAGAAAAATAAAAAATTATCCAAATAAAAAACCTGTTCGTGCAGAACAGGTTACGCTTCTTTTAATTGTTGTTCATCGTCAAGTTTTTGTTGGCGCATCGCATATAACGTATAGTTATCCTTTGAAATTTCATATAAGTTATATATGTCTTCACCTTGATTAATTGCTTCCCATAATGGCTTTCTCGTTTCATTAGCAAGGGTGACGTAAGGGAGTTTTTCAGCAGCTTTTGTCGAGCGGACATTAACTTTGCGAATGCGCATGAAGATCGTGTTGATGGAACGTTCATAAAACAGTTCGTTAAAGAAGGCATCTTTAGCAAGTTGGTTATATCCTTTGCCGTGATACGGTTTTCCAAGCCATGTGCCTAAAAAGCCAGCGCCATCTTCAATGTCAAATAAATTAATCGTTCCAATCGGATTGCCCCACTCATCTAAAATGGTGCGTGAGATCAGTTCCCCGCGTTCTTCCGCTTCAATTGTTTGCTTTGTGATGAACAAAAATTCTTCGTATGAATATGCTTTATGGCGCACGAAAGGGAAGACGTCTGGGTGCACCATAAGCTCGTATAACGCTTGACAATCATGTAGTTCGCGTTTTTTTAACATCGAATCTCCCTCCATTCATTCACGAGGGCAGTCGACCGCAGGGAACGAGCCACCCTCGAAATTTTTTAATTTATGCAAATCAAAAAATTTCGGGGTGGGAATCGAACCCACTAGAACCAGCACGTTGCTGGTGGCGCACCATTTGCCTTCCCTTACTATCGCATACATATATAGTTGTTTGTATATAACCTTTTATATCATACTTGAAATGATGTAAAAAATAAATAGTTTTTTTATTAATTTTTCTTGTATATTATTTCCCCGTTTATCATGGTGAATATAGGAGTTGCGAGATAGTGAAACGGGTGGTAATTCCAAACGACAATGTCAGCATCTTTTCCGGTTTCAAGACTTCCAACGCGATCGTCCACCCCTAAATTACGTGCCGGCAAAATGGTAATGCCTTCGAGCGCTTTTTGTTCATCGAGTCCTTCGCGAACAGCAATGGCAGCGCAAATAGGTAAGTATTGAATAGGTGTGTATGGATGATCTGTTGTGATCGAAACGTGAACACCTGCATCAGATAAAATTTTGTATGTTTTCCAACTTTTGTTTTTTAATTCTACTTTTGACCGACGTGTTAGTGTTGGTCCGACCGAAACTTGCAAATCTCGTCCTTGCAGTTCTTCGGCAATGAGATGTCCTTCGGTACAATGTTCGATGCGTAAATCGAGCCCGAATTCGTCTGCAAAACGGATGGCAGATAAAATGTCATCGGCGCGATGGGCGTGAACACGAATTGGAATGTCCCGATTTAACGCTTGAATAATGGGGATGGTGCGGAAATCGTGCGGCCAATCGCTATATTTCGCGTTGTAAAACGTTTCGCGCAGCATTCCCATAATGCCCATGCGTGTAAGTGACTCTTTATTCCCTTGGCTATGCATGCGTTTTGGATTTTCACCGAGCGCAATCTTTAAACCGGCTGGTTGTTTGATGATCATGTTTTCAACATTTTTTCCATATGTCTTAATAACCGCCGTCGTTCCGCCAATGACGTTGGCACTTCCAGGCATAATATGAACCGTTGTAATGCCGTGTTCAATTGCATCGCGAAAACCGGGATCGAGCGGATATACGCTATCAATGGCACGTACATGCGGGGTCATCGTTTCAATCGTTTCGTTCGCGTCGTTTCCCGCCCATCCTGTTCCTTCATCGTATAGTCCAAGGTGTGTATGAACATCGATAAAACCTGGGAAGACGTATTTTCCTGAGACATCGATTACTTCGGTTTGCTCATCGGCGAGAAGATTATAGCCGATTTCTGCAATTTTTCCGTTTTCAATACGCACATCTGCCCCTTTCATCGGAGGAGATGTAATTGGATATACTGTACCGTATTTTAGTAATATATGTTTCATGCTAAACTCCTTTATTTCTTTTTCGTATATAATGTATTCGTCACGATTGTAGTATGTTCACTAATGCTCGATCAACAGTTGGAAAGGAAAAATGATATCCTGCTTGAAGTAATTTTTCTGGGATGACACGCTGTCCTTCTAACACAAGCATGCTCATTTCCCCTAACAATAGTTTTAGAGCGAAAGATGGAACAGGGAGCCAATGTGGGCGATGTAGTACTTTTGCGATCGTTTTTCCGAACTGTTCCATCGTTACAGGATGTGGGGCAGTAACGTTGATTGAACCCAATATGTTTTCATGCCGAATGGCAAAGTCGATGGCGCCAACGACGTCATTGATATGCACCCACGACATCCATTGTTTCCCGCTTCCGATCGTTCCACCAATAAACCATTTGTAAGGGAGAACGATACGTGGAAGTGCCCCACCATTTTTACCTAAAATAATGCCAAACCGCATAAATACGGTGCGCACGCCAAGTGATTCAATGCGTCGCCCAGCTTCTTCCCATCGTTTCACGGTTTGAGCTAAAAAGTCCATCCCGATTGTTTCGTGACGTTCGGTAAATGTGTCATTAAGCGATGTGCCGTAAATACCGATGGCACTCGCTTGAATGACCACTTGCGGTTTTTTATTCATTTTTGTAATAAGTTCATATATGGCATGTGTCGCTTGTAATCGACTTTCCATAATCGCGCGCTTTCTCGTTTCGTTCCATCGTCCACTATTAATTGATTCACCAGCTAAGTTTATGATCACGTCAATGGAAGGGAGTTGTTCGTGAGGATTTACGCCATCTGTTAACCATTGTACATGATGAATATACGGATCGTTCTCCCGTTTTTGTGCATTTCGCGTTAATATATACATATGATGTCCGTTTTGTGTAAAATGTGCTGTTAACGCCTTGCCTACAAATCCTGTTCCTCCAGCAATCAAAATATTCATTATTTTCCCTCCTTTCCTTTATTATGCGTTGTTTGAAGAAAAAAAGAAAGAAAAGGTGTGTTTTCAAGATGTGGATTGAAAAAATTGAAGTGGATCGAAAAAATGTAGAACGTTTTTACGTTCATTTTGTAAAAGAAGATGGAGAGAAACAAATCATGTCTGTTGATCAAGACGTGTTGATTGAGTATCGCCTAAAAAAAGGAATGACGGTAACCGAAGAGCAATGGATGGAAATGATGAAAAAAGATGACGAAAAACAAGCCTATAAGATGGCGCTTCGTTTTTTAGCTTACCGTATGCGTTCGAAACAAGAAGTTGTTGATTATTTGAAAAAAAAAGACATAGATGCTCAAACGATTGAACGAGTGATTGAAAAACTACAACAGGAACGATATATAGCCGATGAGCAATTTGCACATGCGTACGTGCAAACGCAAGTAAATACGACAATGAAAGGACCTTATTTGATTTATAAAGAGCTAATGGATAAAGGGATAAGTGAAGATGTGATCGTAAAAGCGATGGAACGTTATACAGAGGATATGCAACGGGATAAAGCGATCAAGTGGGTGGAAAAAATAAATAAGCAATCGAAAAAACGGTCGCATCAAGAACAAAAAGCATACATTGCACAACTGTTGCATATGAAAGGTTTTCCTTCGCATATTGTTGAAATGGCAAAACAGCATGTGACTGCAGATGATGGAACGGAATGGGAAGCGCTCGTATACCATGGGGAAAAAGCACATCGCCGTTACGAAAAATATGAGCGTTACACGTACGAACAAAAAATGAAACAAGCACTATACCGAAAAGGTTTTTCGCTTTCGTTAATTGAACAGTTTTTAGAAAAGAAAAAGGAGGATTAACTCCTCCTATTCCACGATGATTTCAGCTTGTCGCTTATACTCATTAATCATTGTTTCGGCTACTTGTTTTGGTGAACGAAGGCGAGAGCGGTCTTGAATATGGTCGGAGTTATCCCAAAACGGTGTAGCCATGCCTCCCATATATATAGCGGTGACGGCGACGTTTGTGTCGGCGAGCTCTTTCACAAGACTTTCGCTAAATCCGCGCACAGCAAATTTACTTGCGACATATACGCTTTCGTTTACTTTACCGCGCAAACCGGCTGTTGAAATAATGTTTATGATATTAGCTTGAGGTAGCGTTTTAAAATACGGAAGGAACGCTTTTGTCATATATATTGTGCCTTTGACGTTAATGTCGATCATTTCGTGAATATGTTGTTCCGTCATTTGTTCAAGCGGACCGAAATGGCCCACGCCTGCATTGTTAACTAGCGTTGTTACATAATATGTGCGACAAAGCGTTTCGGCTGCTTCGTGCACTTGTTCATAATTTGTAATATCAAGTGGAAAAACGATCGCTTTTCTTCCATATGATTCGATTTGCTGTTGAACAGATTGTAACGGCTCCTTTCTTCTCCCAACTAAAATGATGTCGTACCCCCGTTGTGCATATAAAAGAGCGAGTTCTTTTCCGAGACCTGTACCAGCTCCTGTAATAATAATATATTCCATTATTTTCATCCTTTCGTGTATGATACATTCACAATCATTTGGAAAGCGTATACATAAACAGGTGTCACGAAGTAGTCAAATGTCATTGTGAATATGTGCACAAATATGTGGTATAATGTCTTATGTCATTATATTACAACAAGGAAAGGGGAACAATATGAGCTTTTTACAAGTCGTTACAGCTTCCACGCCTGTATTGGCTGTTTTTCTTTTTCTCGTCTTATTGCGTCTTCCAGCGGCAAAAGCGATGCCGATTAGTTTTGTAATTACGGTCGTGTTATCGTTGTTTGTTTGGAAAATGCCCGGTATTCAAGTAGCGGCTGCAACGATTGAAGGGATTATTGTAGCCATCTCGATTTTATGGATTATTTTCGGTGCCATTTTATTGTTAAATACGTTAACGAAAAGTGGGGCAATGGACGCGATTCGTAGCGGATTTTTAGGTATTACGCGTGACCGTCGCGTGCAAGTTATCATTATTGCATGGTTGTTCGGTGCGTTTATTGAAGGTGCGGCAGGATTCGGGACGCCTGCGGCGATTGGCGCTCCGCTTCTTGTTGCTTTAGGTTTTCCACCACTTGCGGCGGTTGTTGTTGCCCTTGTTGCAGATAGTAGCCCTGTGTCATTCGGTGCCGTTGGTACCCCAATTATCGTCGGGGTAGATCAAGGGCTTCGTGAAGGAAACGCTGTTGCTGAACGAGTGCAACAAGTCATCGGGACAGCGGATTTATCACCGTTTCTTCAAACGCTAGCAAAACAGGCGGTGTCGTTTGATATTATTATCGGTACGTTTATTCCTCTTATTTTAGTGCTTATTTTAACGCGCTTTTTTGGGGAAAATCGTTCGTGGAAAGAAGGATTGGAAATCTGGAAATTTGCCTTATTTGCTGGGCTTAGTTTTACTGTTCCCGCATTTCTTGTTGCCTCTTTCCTTGGACCAGAATTTCCATCAATGATCGGAGGATTAATTGGTTTAGCGATCGTTGTGCCTGCGGCAAAAAAAGGGTTTTTATTGCCCAAAGAGCCGTGGGATTTTAAGAAAACAGATGCACACCAACATGTAACGAACGTGCAAAAAAGCGACATGCCGCTTTTGCTTGCATGGATGCCGTATATTTTCGTTGCGATTATTTTAGTGTTGACACGTCTCCAAAACTTGCCGTTAAAAACGTGGCTTCGTTCAGTAAAAATACAATTTAACAACATTTTAGGAACGAACATTAGCACATCGATTGAGCCATTATATTTGCCAGGAACGATTTTTCTTGTTGTCATTTTTATTACAATCTTTATGCATAAAATGAGACGAGAAGATGTTTTGGAGACGATGAAAGAATCGGCATATACACTCATCGGTAGTGCCATTGCGCTCGGAACAGCGGTGCCGATGGTTCGGATTTTTATTAACTCTGGTATCAATGATGCTGGGCTTGCCAGCATGCCAATTGAGTTAGCGTCGATGGTCGCAGGGGCAGTTGGTGCCGCTTGGCCGCTAGTTGCTCCTTTAATTGGGGCGCTCGGTTCGTTCATTTCAGGAAGTGCGACGTTTAGTAATATGATGTTTTCTTTATTCCAATTTAGCGTTGCCGATCAAATTCAAGTGCCGCATCACATCGTCATCGCTGGGCAAATGTTAGGGGCAAATGCGGGGAATATGGTTTGTGTATTAAACGTTGTTGCGGCCGCTTCCGTTGTTGGATTGGCTGGGAAAGAAGGTACGATCATTCGTATGACACTCATTCCGATGCTTTATTACGTATTAATGACTGGAATATTTAGCCTTATTTTGATCTATGTATTTTAGGCTCACTTTATGATACGATGAACATGAAGTTGTCATAAAGTGGAGTGGGGAAAATGGATCAAAAAAGATATAGTGAAATGAGCGAAAGGGAATTAAAACAAGAGATCGCCATGTTAACGGAAAAAGCACGAAAAGCGGAACAAATGGGAATGGTGAACGAATACGCCGTATATGAGCGAAAAATTGCGATGGCGAAAGCATATTTATTAAACCCGAATGATTTCCAACCGGGAGAATTTTACGAAATTGAAGGAGATCCGCATTCGTTATTTAAACTTCAATATATGAATGGTGTGTTCGCATGGGGCTATCGTCTAAGTGATCCGAACACAGAAGTGGCGTTGCCTATTTCATTATTAAAGAAAAGAGGTTGACACGAGCGTCAACCTCTTTCTCATTAAATTTTTCGTTTGCTTACTTCAGAATGTAGAATCATTAAACTTTGCGATTGTTGTGTTTCACCGTTTACTTGCGCATGAGCGTGTTTCGGGTTCGCCCATGGTTGTGGGAAAGGATCGGAATAACGGTTATCATAAAATTTTTTACGCCAATGTTTACCCATTTTATTCCTCCTCGATGTCGCCACGTTGACTTGATGCGTGCATTCGTTCTTGAGGGTGCGTATTAATCGTGCCGTTTGCACGTTTTGATGCGTATTCCGCTTTTGCGCGTGGCTCGCCTTCTAATTTTTCGTTGTTTTGATTCGGAAATCCGCGTTCTTTATTGCTCAATGTTAGTCCCCCAGACGTTCATTTCGTGCTTTCGAAGCACATACATAGTATTTGTCGACGAGGAGGCATTTACGCCTACTTTAGCTTGGAATAAGTTCTAGTTTTTTGCGTAATTTCTTTTCGCTAAAAATCCATCCTGTATATGAGCTAACAATATTTAAGTCACGGTCAAGTTGCACAACTGCAACAAATGGATAATAATCTTTACTTCGGTAACGCAAGTCGATGAAACGCACTTCATAATGATCGTCGTATTCGTGAATTTCCCAACGATATACAGGCGAAAATGACAAAAAGG
Organism: Anoxybacillus flavithermus; assembly: GCA_002243705.1. Classification (GTDB taxonomy): domain Bacteria; phylum Bacillota; class Bacilli; order Bacillales; family Anoxybacillaceae; genus Anoxybacillus; species Anoxybacillus flavithermus. The sequence goes on along the minus strand of CP020815.1, from coordinate 147,476 downwards.
CGGCTAAATTTTCATCTTGTTTCGCTTTTTCAATGACCGGGATGTTTGGAACGGGACATTTTTCAAAAACGTCAAGCACATCAATTGCTCCGCTTTGTGCGCGCGCAACGTAAAAATGGGTCGAGGTCGTCACAGCTAAATGCCACTCATTCCATTTGATTGTCGGTACAGTAATAATTTGTTCGACGTCCGAGAACATTTGTTTTAATTTTCGTTTGATCGCTTGTTGTTGACGAAAGCGAATGATATAGTAACCAATGAGCACGATATATACGGAAAGGAACGTATAGCCCGCATGGTGTCCGCTCAGCCATAAGACGACGCCAGCTAAGTGAATGATAAAAATGAACGGGTCGAATGTATTGATGATACCGAGGGCGACCCACTTTTTTGAAAAAGGACGTAATGCTTGCGTGCCATACGAATTAAAAATGTCGACAAACACATGTAAACTAACGGCAATCCATGTCCAAAGCGCCACGTGAAAAAAGGACGTGTCATATACATAGAAAAGAGCGACGCTAATAAGCAACGTCCAAACAAACAAAGCTGGGATCGAATGTGTCATGCCACGATGATTACGAATATATTTTGCATTATTTTTTAATTTTAAAACAGTGTCGATATCAGGTGCTTGCGAGCCCAGAAGCGTGCCGATCAGTACGGCATGCGCAAGTGTCGGGTCGTTAGCAACTGCTGGATCGAATGTTGCTAATCCACCTAATGCAAAACCCATTAAAACGTGTGTACCTGTATCCAAATAAAAGGCCTCCTTTTCCTGATTGAACTTACTTTTAGTTTACCACTTTGGAGGAATGAACGTGAAAGAAAATGTACAACAAATATTGGAGCATTTCCATATTGAACAGTTTCAACACGATTTAATTGATTGGTTTCGAACAGAGCAACGTGATTTGCCGTGGAGAAAAGACAAAGATCCATACAAAATATGGGTATCAGAAGTGATGCTCCAACAAACGCGCGTCGATACCGTCATCCCTTATTTTTATCAGTTTATTGAAAAATTCCCGACTTTAGACGCGTTAGCTGATGCTAAGGAGGAAGAAGTGCTTAAAGCATGGGAAGGGCTCGGATATTACTCCCGTGTTCGCAATTTACATGCAGCAGTAAAAGAAGTCAAAGAAAAGTACGGTGGACGTGTGCCAGCGTCTAAGGAACAATTCTCTTCATTGAAAGGTGTCGGGCCGTACACAACGGGAGCGGTGTTAAGCATTGCTTACGGCATCTCTGAACCCGCAGTAGACGGGAATGTGATGCGAGTATTGTCGCGTATTTTTTATATTACAGACGACATTGCGAGAGCAAGTACGAGAAAAAAGTTCGAGCAAATTGTGTCTTGCATTATTTCACATGACGATCCGTCTGATTTCAATCAAGCGTTAATGGAACTAGGGGCACTCGTTTGTACACCAAAAAATCCGAGCTGTTTTTTATGCCCTGTTCAGCGCCATTGTCGTGCGTTTGCGGAAGGGGTAGAGGCAGAGCTACCTGTAAAAACAAAAGGAAAAGCGCCGAAGCATGTGGCTTTTCGTGCCATTGTGCTTACGAACGAAGAGGGAAAAATACGAATTGAAAAGCGACCAAGTAGCGGATTGCTTGCTAACCTTTGGCAATTTCCAAACGATGAACATGCTCCAACATCGAATGAACAAGCATTTATAAAAGAAATAAGCGAACGATATCATGTCGTGCTCCGTTCAATACAACGAATCGGTACATTCGAACACGTATTTTCCCATATCGTGTGGCATATTGAAGCATATAAAGGAAACGCGCTTGAATTACAAATGGGTGATGAAACGAATAAATGGGTCACAGTCGATGAACTAAATCAGTATGCGTTCCCGGTCATATACCAAAAAATATGGCAAGCATACGAGTAAAGGCATATGCCTTTACTCGTAAAATACTCGTGTTCCATTTGTATATGTTGCTTCGTTTCGTTGTAAACCGCCTCTTGCTTCAATTTCTTCGATCATTTCACGATGTAACGTTTGTCCCTCTGTGTTCAAATATGGAGTGACTTGTTGGAAGACATGGTGAAAAAATGCTAACTCACTATCTTTCCACTCCCGTTTTGAAATCATTTGTAAAGCTGTTAAATCGCGTCCAATATACATCATTCTCACCTCTTTATGTAGTGTAGAAAGCGAAATAAAAATTATTCATGCGGATATTTTTCAGCAAATTATACAAAGTAATAATCGTGGAGGTGAGCATGATGAAACCAAACAAAACGATTGCAGGGACAAACATTCAACATGTGAAACAACAAAATGCTGGCCAATATGGAACAGAGTTTTCAACGGAAACAGATGTTCAGCATGTCAAACAACAAAATGCAAAATCAGAAGCAAAGAAAAATCAATAACGGGCAAAGGGCATCGGTTTTCGTCCGATGCTCTTTTTCTTCCTCGCTGATTAACGTTATAATAGAGGAAAAAGCGTCGAATGAAAGTAGGGAATATGTATGGAGTATCCACAGACAGGGGCGATCATTCAAATTCATAGTTATAAACATGACGGTCATATTCATCGTGCATGGAAAGAAACGGTCGTGTTAAAAGGAAGTGAGGAAGAAGTAATTGGTGGTAACGATCGTACACTTGTGACAGAAGCGGATGGGAGAACGTGGGTGACACGTGAGCCGGCCATTTGTTTTTTTTATGCAAAACATTGGTTTAACATTATTGCGATGATTCGGCCAGATGGTGTGTATTACTATTGCAACATTAGTTCCCCTTACGTTTGGGATGGGGAGGCGTTGAAATATATTGATTATGACTTGGATATTAAAGTATTTCCAAACGGTCAGTACGATATATTAGATCGTGATGAATATGAACGACATCGCAACGAAATGAACTATCCTGAAATTATTGATAAGATTTTAAAAAATAACATTCAAAAATTAATTCAATGGATTAAAGAAAAAAAGGGACCGTTTGCTCCTGAAGTGGTCGAACATTGGTATAAAAAGTTTATTATGTATGGAAAGTAAAAGTAATACATACATGGATCAAAAACAACGGTTAGCTACTTGTCACCGTTGTTTTTTATTTTTTGCAAAGAATGATTAAATTTTTTGAATTTTTTTATTGTATTTTTTTAATATTCATGTAATAATTTGAAACGTAACATAAAAAATTATTTTAAAAATATAAATTTTCTGTATATAAAAGGAGTGGCTTCCGTGGGAGATGAAGCAATTTTACGAGTCAAAAGCTTAAAAACGTGCTTTTTCACAGATGAAGGGGAAGTTCCTGCGGTTGATGGTGTAGATTTTTACATAAATAAAGGTGAAATTTTAGGGATTGTTGGTGAATCAGGATGCGGAAAAAGCGTCACATCGCTTTCGATTATGGGATTGTTGCCGAAAGGAATTGGCAAAATTACAGATGGAGAAATATGGTTTAAAGATGAAAATATTGCATTAGCGTCGGAAAAACGGATGAAAGAAATACGAGGAAATGAAATCGCAATGATTTTCCAAGAGCCGATGACGTCATTGAATCCACTTTTTACGATTGGGAACCAAATGATTGAAGCGATTCGCATTCATCAAAACATAAGCAAGGCGGAAGCGCGGAAACGAGCGATTGATATGTTAAAACTGGTTGGTTTACCTCGTGCCGAAGAGATGATTGATGAATATCCACATCAGTTATCTGGAGGTATGCGACAGCGCGTCATGATTGCGATGGCGATGGTATGCAACCCGTCTCTATTAATTGCCGACGAGCCAACGACTGCTTTAGATGTGACGATTCAAGCGCAAATTTTACATTTGATGAAGCAGTTAAACGAACAATTCGGCACGGCGATTATGATGATTACGCACGACTTAGGCGTCGTTGCGGAAATGTGCCACCGCGTTGTTGTGATGTATGCAGGAAAAATTATTGAAGAAGGGGACGTTCAAACGATTTTCCGACATCCAAAACACCCATATACAATTGGACTCATTCGTTCTGTTCCCGATATTCGTGAACGAAAAGAGCGGTTATATTCCATTCCGGGAAGTGTGCCTAAGCCAGGATCTATTAAATATGGCTGTCGCTTTGCGGCAAGATGTGAACAAGCATTTGAGCGATGTTTTTCCGAAAATCCTGATTTATACGAAGTAGAACAAGGACATCGGGCACGTTGCTTTTTGTATGCAAAGGAGGAACATGCTATCCATGAACGAACCGTTACTACAAGTTAAAGGGCTGAAAAAATATTTTCCAATTACCGCAGGGTTGTTTAATAAACAAATCGGTCAAGTAAAAGCAGTCGACGATTTATCGTTTTCTGTTTATAAAGGGGAGACGTTAGGGATCGTTGGAGAGAGTGGCTGTGGGAAATCAACGACAGGACGAATGCTTTTGCGGCTCATTGAGCCAACAGAAGGATCTATTATATTTGAAAATGAAGAAGTGACAAAACTATCCCCACAACAATTAAGAAAGTTGCGACGCGATATGCAAATGATTTTTCAAGATCCGTTTGCATCGCTTAATCCGCGCCATACAGTCGAAAAAATTTTAGAAGAACCGCTCATTGTTCATGGGATCGGTTCAAAAGAAGAACGACGAAAAAAAGTGCGTGAGATGTTAGAAGTCGTCGGATTAAGTAGCTATCATGCCAAACGTTATCCGCACCAATTTAGCGGAGGACAACGACAGCGTATCGGCATCGCTCGCGCGTTGATGACGAAACCGAAGCTCATTATTGCGGATGAGCCTGTGTCAGCACTCGATGTGTCCATTCAAGCTCAAGTGCTGAATTTGCTAGAAGATTTACAAAAAGAGTTCGGTTTAACATACATTTTTATCGCTCATGACCTTGGCGTTGTTCGTCATATTAGCGATCGCGTCGGCGTCATGTATTTAGGGAGAATGGTCGAACTGGCTAACAGCGAGGACGTGTACCGCAATCCGAAACACCCATACACCCAAGCATTGCTTGAAGCCGTTCCAATTCCAGATCCGGAATATAAAAAAGAAAAGCAACTGCTTAGCGGAGATTTACCGAGTCCATCGAATCCGCCAGCAGGATGCGCTTTTCATACACGATGTCAAGCATGTATGGATATTTGTAAAACGACAAAACCAGCATGGAAAGAAGTTGAACAAGGGCATTACGTCGCTTGCCATCTTTATACATAAGGATGGCTAAGCGATGAAATATATTATTTCACTAAGGGGGAAAAGAAATGAAGAAGAAATGGTTACTCACTATGCTTACGTTTCTTCTTGTAGCAGCGACTGCGCTTGCAGGTTGCGGCAAGTCGGAACAAACAGGTGGAGAGAAGACGGAAGAAACGGACAAGCCGACAACGCTCGTCTACGGACGTGGCGGCGACTCCGTTGGATTAGACCCAGCGACAGTGACAGACGGTGAATCGTTTAAAGTCACGAAAAACATTTTTGACACATTGCTCGATTACAATGATGGCGACACGTCCATTCAACCGGCATTAGCGGAAAAATGGGAAGTTTCCCCAGATGGACTTACGTATACGTTTACGCTTCGTAAAGGCGTGAAGTTCCACGACGGAACAGATTTTAACGCAGAAGCGGTTGTATTTAACTTTGAACGTTGGGCAAATGGAAATGCGGATACGTTCCCATACTACGGCTCTATGTTTGGTGGATATAAAAACGATGAAGGACATGTCATTAAAGAAGTAAAAGCGTTAGATGAACATACTGTGCAGTTTGTTTTAAAACGTCCGCAAGCACCATTCTTAAAAAACCTTGCGATGGTACCGTTTGCGATTGCTAGTCCTGAAGCCGTTAAAAAATATGGCGATAAATTTGGTGAAAATCCTGTTGGAACAGGACCATTCGTCTTTAAAGAGTGGAAACGCAATGAGCGCATCGTGCTTGAGAAAAATAAGGAATATTGGTTAGAAGGACATCCAAAACTTGATAAATTAATTTTCGTGTCTATTCCAGATAACTCTGCTCGTTTGAATGCGTTATTAAAAGGCGAGATTGATATTATGGAAGATTTGAATCCTTCTGATTTAGCGCAAGTAGAAGGAAATAAAGATTTCCAAGTGTTTAAACGTCCTTCGATGAACGTTGGTTATGTCGGATTAACGGTTACACGTGGTCCGTTAGGCAATAAACTCGTTCGTCAAGCATTGAATCATGCGGTCGATAAACAGGCGATCATTGATGCGTTTTATGCAGGTCAAGCACAACCTGCGAAAAACCCATTGCCACCAAGCATTCCTGGCTATAATGATGCGATTCAAGATTATCCGTATGATTTAGAAAAAGCAAAACAATTGCTTGCAGAAGCTGGTTATCCAAACGGATTTGAAATGGAATTATGGGCGATGCCTGTTCCACGTCCGTACATGCCAGATGGACAAAAAGTAGCTGAAGCGTTGCAAGCAAGCTTTGCGAAAATTGGGGTAAAAGCAAAAATCGTCACGTATGAATGGGCAACATACTTAGATAAAGTAGCAAAAGGGGAAGCAGATGCGTTCTTGCTCGGTTGGACAGGTGATAACGGTGACGCTGACAACTTCTTGTATGCGCTACTTGATAAAGATAGCATTGGAAGCAACAACTACACGTACTATGCAAACGATGAGTTGCACAACATTTTAATCGAAGCGCAAACAGTTAGCGATGAAAACAAACGAAATGAATTGTACAAAAAAGCGCAAGAAATTATTAAAGAAGACGCACCATGGATTCCGCTCGTACACTCAACACCGTTATTAGCAGGTAAAGCAAACATTGAAGGATTTAATCCGCATCCGACAGGAACGGATAAATTTACAAAAGTACAGTTTAAATAATCGTTGTGTTGAGGGAGGGGAGGGAATCCTCTCCCTTTCCATCATGTGAGAAAGGAGTGAGACGTATGTTTTCATATACGGTCAAACGCTTGTTAACGGTCATTCCTGTGTTGCTTGGTATGTCGCTCGTTGTATTTTTTATGATTCGTGCCATTCCAGGGAACCCAGCTCAAGTCATTTTAGGACAAAAGGCGACGAAAGAAGCTGTTGAAGCGTTAACGCATAAACTCGGATTAGATCAACCGTGGTATGTTCAATATATTAAATATCTCGGTGGATTATTAAAAGGGGATTTAGGGGAATCGCTGCGTACGGGGGTTGCGGTCTCGCAAGAAATTTGGCCATATTTAGCGGCGACATTAGAATTATCGCTTGCGGCGATGTTCATTGCGGTTGTGATCGGTGTCAACGCAGGAATTATTAGCGCGTGGTTTCAGAACTCTTGGTTTGATTATGTAGCGATGGTGTTAGCGTTAGTTGGCGTTTCGATGCCGATTTTTTGGCTTGGGTTGATGGAACAATGGATTTTTGCAATTAACTTAGATTGGTTTCCGACATCTGGACGTGAAGATGTTCGTAATCCGATTGAACCGATTACCCACTTATATGTCATTGATACGTTAATGCAAGGACATACAGATCAGTTTGTTCAAACGTTGCAACATTTAGTGCTTCCGAGCGTAGCTTTAGCAACGATCCCAATGGCGATTATTGCTCGCATGACTCGCTCAAGCATGCTTGAGGTGATGAAGTCCGATTATATTCGCACAGCACGTGCGAAAGGATTAAGCATGTTTTGGGTAGTGTACAAGCATTCGTTAAAAAATGCGATCATCCCTGTGTTGACGGTGATTGGCTTGCAAATGGGGTTGTTGCTTGGCGGTGCGATTTTAACCGAAACGATTTTCAGTTGGCCGGGAATTGGTCGCTATATTTATGAAGCGATCGGCTATCGTGATTATCCTGTGATTCAATCTGGTATTTTGATTGTGGCGATGATTTTTATTTTCATTAATTTAATTGTGGATTTGTTATATGCAGCGATCGATCCGCGCATTAAATACAACTAAAGGAGGGAAGCGAATTGGCTGAGCTTGCACGAAACGAAGCAAATATCGTACAACAAGAAGAACAAGCGACATCGTTATGGAAAGAAGGATGGATTCGCTTTCGGAAAAATAAAATGGCTCTCGTCGGGAGTGGCATTGTACTATTTTTCATTTTGCTTGCTGTTTTTGCCCCATTAATTGCTCCGTACGAGATGAACGATCAACAACTTTCGATGCGTTTACAAGCCCCATCGAAAGACCATATATTTGGGACAGACGATTTCGGGCGAGATATTTTTTCTCGCATCGTTTATGGAGCACGCATTTCGCTATGGGTCGGATTTTTTTCTGTATTAGGTTCGGTAGTCATCGGTTCTTTACTTGGAATTATCGCAGGGTATTATGGACGTTGGATCGACGCCGTCATTTCGCGCATATTTGACATTATGCTGGCGTTCCCAAGTATTTTGTTAGCAATCGGCATTGTTGCCGTTTTAGGACCGTCGTTGAAAAATGCACTTATTGCGATTGCGGTCATTAACATTCCAAACTTTGGTCGTCTCATTCGTTCCCGCGTATTAAGTATTAAACAGGAGGAATATATTACAGCAGCAAAAGCAATCGGGATGAGTGATGCACGCATTTTATTTCATCACATTTTACCAAACAGTATGGCGCCAATTATTGTACAAGGCACGCTTGCGATTGCGACGGCAATCATTGAAGCAGCAGCGCTTGGGTTTCTCGGATTAGGAGCTCAGCCGCCGAACCCGGAATGGGGGAAAATGCTAGCCGATTCAAAAGCGTATTTAACACAGGCGCCTTGGACGATGATTTTTCCAGGGCTGGCAATCATGCTAACGGTGTTAGGATTTAACTTAATGGGAGATGGATTGCGCGATGCGTTGGATCCACGCATGAAAAGCTAAAAAGATGTCCCGAGACGCAGTCGGGACATCTTTTATTCTTGTTCTTCTGGAGTAGGGACGACATGTTCTTCTTTATGATAATGATGAAAACTTTCGATGAGTGTATCTAAATGTTCAAGTTGATGACTATATTCAATAATCGCCCCGATCAGTGGAAATAGTTGATAATTTTCTTGCTTAATGCTTTGTTCAGCATAATGGTTTAAAAACGAGTGGATTAATCCTTTTTTTCCGGAGCATGCTTCTGTAACGAATTGTGATTGTGGATCAGATTTTACCTTCCCAATGAACTTTAGTAATATTTGATCGTGATAATTTAACAAACAGTCGAGTTCGTTTTTAATGGCGTTTTGAAGTTCAGCAGGTGTATGGGCTAGCTCGTTTTCTAAACGATGCAACAATTTTAACGTCTCTAACGCTCGGTTTGTGGCCACAATCATTTGGCGATACAATACGAGTTTGCGCGATTTACTATATTTATGTTTACGAAAATACGTCCGTTCTTCTTTGTAAAGTAAATACAGTTGATCTAGTTTCATCATATTCTCTTTTAATTTTTCGATGTCTTCTTTTAGTAAATGATGCTCGGATGCATGTCGAACATTCATGCGAATCCATTTCAAAATATGTTCCGTATATTCAACAATTTTTGTATATAGCTTTTTCTCGTACTTCGGTGGAAGGAAGACTAAATTTACGACAAATGCTGCAAGTACGCCTAGCATAATGGTCGAAAAGCGAATAAGTGCAAATTCAATAAAGTGTTGTTCTGTATATTCCATAATGGCAATAACTGTAACAAGTGCGACGGAAATAGAAGATTCCAAACGAAGACGAAGAAACAACGCAATAACTAAAATGGCAGTTAATCCGATAATAAATGGATCGTGTCCGAAAATGAGTGTAAAAACGATTGCGAAAATGGCACCAATAACGTTAGCCTGCACTTGTTCAATTAGAGACAAGTATGAACGATAAATCGTCGGTTGCATCGCAAAGACAGCTGAAATGCCAGCAAATACAGGTGAAGGTAGCTGAAGTAATTTCGCTAAAACTAAAGCAAACGTAATCGCAATCCCGGTTTTAAAGACGCGGGCTCCAAGTCTCATCGTCACTCAAATTCCTTTCTTTTTCATCATCTTGTGAGAACAACAAACAAATATACATGTTTTTCATCAGTATATCAAGAAAAAAGGAAAAAAATTAAAAGAACTGCCTCATTTTCGAGACAGTTCTTTTTATGTTTATTCTGTTGACACCGATGGATCAGCTTGTTCTTTTTTCGGAATGACTTGGAAAAAGTGTTGTTCCGGCTGTTGCAACAGCGGTTGAAGCGTTGCTGCTTCGTCGTGCTGTTCATGTTCGATAAGTAAATCAATATATGTGCCAAGTAGTTCTTTAACGTCTGCTTTTCCTTTTTCGTTTAGCGGTTGAATCGTGACGTTTGCACCTTTGGCGATGCGGCGTTCAAGAGCTGTTTTCGTTAATCCCATTTCTGGTTGATGGCGCAAATAGACGACACCGCCTGTCATTCCTGCACAAATCCATGGGCCAGGGTCTCCGAGCACGAGCCCGCGACCGTTTGTCATATATTCAAAGGCAAATCCTTTAATGTTTGCGTTGACACCGATATTGCCATGTTCTACTTCAGGAATTGGTTTTGTCACTTGACCGCCGATAATCATATCCGCTCCTGATAGGCGAATGCCTGCACGCGCATCGGCATTTCCTTGCACGACTAATAGTCCTTTTTGGGCACCGTAGCCAAATCCTTTTCCGACCGATCCGTTGTAAAACTTTCCGTCTTTTCCTTTTGATTTAAAGATGAAAATACCACCACCAAACGATGTTTTTCCGACGCCATCTTGTGCTCCGCCATCGACGTGAATATGAATGCCCGCGACGTTATACGCACCGAGTCCATTGCCCGGTACAGACCCGTCTTTATAGCGTAGAGAAATATTTGGTAATTTTTTGTACGATCCGTCTAATCGACCACGTACCCGATGGCATGCAACACGGCTACCGAGTACACGCTGTTCAGCTGTGACAGTTGAAAATTCACGAGAGCGGTGCAAGTCTTCAACTTGGTAGTCTAAATATTCAGCACCAGCGGCCACCGCAAGTTTTCCTTCTTCCGATGTTGCTGCTACTTCTTTTTGATACCATTGACCGATGTCTAACGGTTTTAATAATGTCGCTAAGTTGATGCGATCTCGTCCGCGTGTTTGTTCGAGTAAATCGGAGCGGCCAACAAGTTGTTGTAAGTTTGTATAACCAAGCGATGCGGTGAGTGCTTTAAGTTCTTCACCGAACGCCGTAAAGAAACGAACTAAGTTTTGTACGGCTTGCTCGAATTGTCTTGGAACGAAGCGACGCAAACCGTGTTCTTTCGCTTGTGCTTCTGATTCAATTTGCGTAGCGATTCCGACATGGCACGTATCTAAATGACAACCACGGCATGTCGTACATCCGATGGCAATCATCGCTAACGTTCCGAAACCGACGCGATTGGCACCGAGAAGCATCACTTTTATTACGTCCATCGCGCTTTTAATGCCGCCGTCTGCCCAAATTTCAACTTGATGGCGCAATCCAGCTTCTAAAAGGGCGTTATGTGCCGCTTTGACGCCAATTTCTACAGGTAAGCCAACGTGTTGAATGGCATGAATGCGCGCTGCTCCTGTGCCGCCGTCGAAGCCGCTTAATGTAATAATGTCCGCCCCAGCTTTTGCGATGCCGACCGCAATCGTGCCGATATTAGGGACGACGGGTACTTTGACAGCCACTTTTGCTTGATCATTTGCCGTTTTCAATTCAGCAATCATTTGTGCTAAGTCTTCGATCGAATAAATGTCATGGTTGTTTGACGGTGAAATTAAGTCAGAGCCGATCGTTGCGTTTCGCGCTTCAGCAATTTTAGCTGTTACTTTTGAACCTGGCAAATGCCCACCTTCGCCCGGTTTTGCTCCTTGCCCAATTTTAATTTCAAGCAAATTGGATGAATTAAGTAGCTCAGCATTCACGCCAAATCGACCAGAGGCGACTTGTTGCCCGCGCGTGCGCGGATATTTGCCGAGCATATCTTTAATTTCGCCACCTTCACCGTTTAAGCTAATCATGTTGAGGCGATTTGCTGCCTCTGCATATGCACGGAAGGCAATTTCGTTTTGCGAACCGAATGACATCGAAGCAATGACAAACGGCAAGCTATGTTCACCGACTGAAATGTCGACAAGTTCTTTTCTAGCAGGAACGTTTGCTTGTTTTAAATCTGTTAAATGGCGAATGGCTGTTGGTGTTTCGGTTTCAATTTCTGTTAATTTTTCTCGATATGAATCGTATGATCCTGTTTGCGCCACTTCGCCAATTGCTTTCCAAATACGTGGGAATACGTGAAACGTTTTTCGTAACTTTGCTTGCTCTGCTTCAAAATCTTTCGCACGGGTGATCGCATCTTGTTTTAATGCCTCGAAATTTTGACTAAGTGAATCCGAGCCAAAAAAGTTCACGATATTTAATACAGACGCAATGTCTTCGTGTAGCCCAATGGACGAAAACAGACGGCTATATCCGCGCAATTCATGAATTCCGATCGTTGAGATGACTTTTTCAAGCCCTTTATTTAATGCTTGATATAAATGAATTGCTGGGCGAGTTGACGTGTCAGCTACTGTCGCAAACATTAAATATGGGCTAATGACGTTCGCGCCAAGTCCGTAAGCAACGATAAAGTCATGCAACGAGCGAATTGCCCCTGAACGAAGAAGAAGGGAACAGTTTCTTCGTAAATTTGCTTTTGTTAACGCTTGATCGATAGCTGATATGACAAGGAGTGGATCAATCCATAAATGTCCATCTTGATGTGCTTTCGCATCGTCAATAATAAGTAATGTTTTTCCGTTTGCGGCAGCTTCGCATGCTTCTTCACTTAAACGATTAAGCGCCATTGGGATCGTTTCGTGCTCGACAAACGTTGCGGATATAAAGTACGCTAATTGTTTTTCTTCAAATGCATGAACGAGTTGATCATATGATGGCTGTTGCAACATTTCGGCACATTCGTTTCCGAGCTTTCCTTCAATTAGAATAGGTGAAAGAAGTTCAACTGTGTACGGATGTTCTTCATGTGAAACAATACTTGGCCGCTTTCCAACAACCACGCGCGTCGAAAAATGTTCTGTTTCGCGGTCGCGGTCAATCGCAGGGTTTGTGACAACTGCTACACTTTCTTTTATGAAGTCAGCAATGTTTTTTCGTTCAGGATCGATCGCTGCAAGCGGAGCGTCATGACCGAGCGAACGAATAGGTTCTGCTCCTTTTTCTGCCATTTGTTCGAGCAATTGAATATGTTCGCGATCCCAACCGAATGCAGCGTATTGTCCATTATGCACTTTTGTTGGTTGAGCTGCGAGCACATGCGGTTTGAACGTTGGTGTTTGTAAACGATAGCGCATATTCTCGATATTTAAACGCTTTCGAATGCGGTTGTACACCTCTTGTTGATAATCAGCGTATTCATACACACGAATCGCCCCGTCCACGTCCCATTTCAAACCGATTTTTTCTCCTGGTGCGAGCGGTTTCGGTTCGCCTGTATATTCACATGTTGGAATGATGCCTGGTTCAGATGCAAACACGTATCGGTGCTCCGTTTCAATTTTCCAAAGCGGGCGCAATCCGAGCGCATCGACGCTAAATACTGCCTCATCACCATGTCGTGAAATGATGCCCGCAGGACCTTGCGCGAAGTGTCCCCAAGCTTCACGAATGTAAGTATATAAATCTTGTAAATGGGCTGGATAGTTTTTGATTTCGTTTACGATGGGTGGAAATAAAAAGTCCATCGCTTCAAATAGTGTATAGCCATCACGATAAATAAGCGTCTCCATCGTACGGCTTAAGTCTTGCGAATCGCTTCCGCCGTTTGTAAGTGGAACGCCAATCATCGTTGCTTCCTCGCGAAGTTTGGCAATCGTGTTAATTTCACCGTTATGCCCTAGGACGCTGAACGGTTGAACGCGGAAAAAGTTTGATAATGTATTCGTCGAATATCGATTATGTCCGAGCGTCATCGTCGATGCGACAAGCGGGCTCGCTAAGTCATGATAATATTTTGGTAAAATATCACCAGCACCCATGACTTTATAAATCGCGTGATGGTTGCTTAACGAAGCGACATGAATATGTTCATCTTTTTCGATTTCAATGGTTAATTCAAATAACGTTTTTGATAACGTCTCATGTTGATTTGATAAAAGGGCGACTTGCCAAAACACCGGCTCTTCGCGTAAAGCGATGGGGCCGAGCGCTGAAGAAGATGTAACGCGGTCAGATTCAAAAATGAGCGTCAATTGGGACTGAGCAAACAATTGGCGCATACGTGCTTTTTTTTCTTCCACGTTCGTTGTTCGTGTAATAAATATATGGCCAACGATAAAATCGTTGCGGTCGACGAGTTGAGGATCGAGATGGGCAGCAGCCAATTTTTCTTTCCAAAGCGCCTTTGGAATGTCGATGTGAACGCCAACGCCATCTCCCTCACCGTTGATGAATCCAGCGCGATGATTCATTGTGACGAGGGCGTTAATACAGGTCATAATATTCTCTCTTGTTGGGATGCGTCTTTTTTCCACCGCAGCGACAATTCCACACGCATCATGTTCGTGTTCGTGAAAATGTTGAAATGAATTTGGATTCCATCGTTGTTTCATAGCATGCGGCTTGTAAGCGGCTGTTGCACGCTTCTCGCCTTCGCCACCTCCTACAGAAAACTTTTTTAAAAAATGAAATTTTCTAAATTTTATAGTCTATATTAACACGACCATGACAGAAAATCAATTATTTATTCATGTTTTTGGATACGATATTCAGTTTATGTAACAAAAATTTCATGAACTATGTAAGCGTTTACATTATTTTTCCGTAAAAAAACGAGATGGGGAACATATATACCATCTCGTTATATTTGTATATTTATTCATTTTTTAAGGATTTAAATGCGCGCTCTACCGCTTCGATTGTATATTCGATATCTTCTTCTGTATGAGCCAATGTAATAAACCATGCTTCATATTTCGAAGGAGCAAGATTAATGCCTTGATGAAGCATAAGTTTAAAAAATTTGGCGAACATCTCCCCATCTGTTCGTTCGGCTTGTTCATAGTTTTCTACTTTTTCTGTCGTAAAGTATACGGTGAGCGCACCTTTTAGTCGGTTAATTGTAATAGGGATATCGTATGTTTTCGCATGTGTTAAAATGCCAGCCTCTAACATCGCACCGAGATGATCGAGATGTTCGTACACGCCTTCTTGTTGTAATACTTCTAAACAAGCAATACCTGCTAAAATGGAAGCAGGATTTCCTGCCATCGTTCCAGCTTGGTAAGCAGGACCGAGTGGAGCTACTTGTTCCATAATGTCTTTTCTACCGCCATACGCACCAATTGGTAATCCGCCACCAATAATTTTTCCGAGTGCGGTTAAGTCTGGTTCGATGCCAAGCAAGTTTTGAGCGCCACCATACATAAAACGAAAAGCTGTAATGACTTCGTCGTAAATGACGAGCGCTCCGACCGCGTGAGCAATATCGTTAATTGCTTGTAAAAAGCCTGGTTTTGGTTCAACGATACCGAAGTTACCGACGATAGGCTCGACAAGAACGGCTGCTACTTCATTTCCCCAACGATCCATCGCTTGTTTAAACGCATCGACATCATTAAAAGGAACAGTAATCACTTCTTGTGCAATGCTTTTTGGTACCCCTGCTGAATCAGGTGTACCTAATGTGGATGGTCCAGAACCAGCCGCAACAAGAACGAGATCGGAATGGCCGTGATAACAACCTGCAAATTTCACGATTTTGTCACGTCCTGTATATGCGCGTGCGACGCGAATCGTTGTCATGACCGCTTCTGTTCCCGAATTGACGAAACGCACCTTTTCGAGAGAAGGGATCGCTTCTTTCAACATTTTCGCGAACGTAATTTCATACGGTGTTGGTGTTCCATATAAAACACCGTTTTCAGCTGCGTGTTGAATTGCTTTTGTAATGTGCGGATGAGCATGTCCAGTAATAATAGGGCCATAAGCAGCTAAATAGTCGATATATTTGTTGCCATCTACATCCCAAAAATATGCCCCTTGTGCTCTTTCCATCACGACAGGAGCACCGCCCCCAACCGCTTTATATGAACGAGAAGGGCTGTTGACGCCACCAACGATATGTTCGAGCGCTTCTTGATATAATTGTTCAGACTTCGTAAAATTCACGCGAAGCCTCCTCCTTTTATGTAAAATTTCTTTCATGGTGTTTATTTTATCACATTTATTTGAGCACACCATTTGTTGAGTTTCAACATTTTCGTTACACTAGTGAATAGTGATTTCATGAGAGGTGAGGAACATGTATGCGATTGAAGTAGAAAAACTACGGAAAGAATTTAAATCTTACTCTAGTCGGTCTGGTTTAGCTGGAGCGTTTCGTGATTTGTTCACGAGAAACTATAAAATCATTCGTGCTGTTGACGATATTTCATTTGCTGTCAAACAGGGCGAAATGGTTGGATACATTGGAGAAAACGGAGCAGGTAAATCAACGACAATCAAAATGTTAACAGGAATTTTAACGCCGACATCTGGACGAGTCGTTGTGAATGGGATGAATCCACATAAAGAGCGAGAACGTTTCGTGCAGACGATCGGCGTTGTGTTTGGTCAGCGATCGCAATTATGGTGGGATATTGCGGTGCAAGAGTCATTCCGGTTGTTAAAAAAAGTATACCGCGTCTCTGATCAAGACTATAACGAACATATGGATCATGTCATTGAAACGTTAGATATTGGTCCGTTACTTGATAAGCCGGTGCGCAAGTTATCGCTCGGTCAACGAATGCGCTGTGAATTGGCTGCTGCCCTTATTCATAATCCACCCCTTTTATTTTTAGATGAGCCAACAATTGGTTTAGATGTGCTTGTTAAGTTAAAAATTCGTCAGTTTTTAAAAGAAATTAACGAAAAATACAACACGACGATTTTATTAACGACGCACGATATGACAGATATTGAAGCACTTTGTGAACGCGTTATTATGCTTGATGAAGGGAAAATCATTTATGATGGGTCATTGCAACATTTAAAACAAAACTGGGGAGAAGGAAAACAAATTCACTTCCAATTTCGCGATCTTGTTTCAAAAGAAGAGCTGACATCGCTCGTTCATGTTACATGGGAACAAGGGGAAGACCGATACAGCTGGATTGCGCATGTTCGTGCGAATGATATGGCACATGTGATCGGAAAAGTTGTTTCTTCCTATGAGTTAAAAGATATTCACATTCGTGAAGTTTCAACGGAGGAAATTATTCGCAACATTTATGAAGAAGGGATTCATCATGGCTAAATACATTGAAATGATTCGTATGCGTTTTTTAATGATGTTAGCTTATCGAACGAACTATTATAGCGGCATTTTTATTTATAGTATCAATATTGGTGCGTATTATTTTCTATGGTCTGCCATTTATGGAGGACAATCGTCTATTCAAGGAATGACGGTAGAACAAATGACGACGTATGTGGCGATCGCATGGATGGCAAGAGCGTTTTATTTTAATAACATTGATCGTGAAATTGCGATGGAAATTCGTGATGGCAAAGTGGCGATTGAACTGATTCGTCCGTACAACTATTTAGTCATGAAAACGATGCAAGGGCTTGGGGAAGGAATTTTTCGCTTGCTTTTCTTCTCGCTTCCGGGCATGGTTATCGTTACATTCGTTTTCTCGCTTCAATTTACAACGAATGTTCATACGTGGGGGTACTTCGCTTTATCGACAACGCTTAGCTTTATTATTAACTCCCAGCTCAATTTATTAGCAGGGATGGTCACATTTTTTACGTTAAACGGGGAAGGGTTACTTCGGGCTAAACGTTTCATTATTGATTTATTTTCGGGGCTTATTTTGCCGATTAGTTTTTATCCCGAGTGGGCGCAACATGTGATGCACTACTTGCCTTTTCAAG
Source organism: Anoxybacillus flavithermus (assembly GCA_002243705.1). GTDB lineage: Bacteria > Bacillota > Bacilli > Bacillales > Anoxybacillaceae > Anoxybacillus > Anoxybacillus flavithermus. Next base: position 129,651 of record CP020815.1, on the reverse strand, counting down.
CGATTAGTTACATCCCAAGCATGATTTTTACGGAAAGCTTCACAGGGGATGCTGCGATCAGAGGAATGATGTTTCAAGCTGCCTGGTGTGTCGTATTGATCGTTCCGATTTATTTGCTATGGAAAGCAGCCAAACGAAAACTTATCATTCAAGGGGGTGAACATATGTTTTATATGTCTATTTTCTTCCAATATATGAGCCAATATATTAAGACAAAGTTGCAATATCGAACGGATTTGGTTGTTGAGTTTTTGTCTGATCTTATGTTTCAAGGGGTAAATTTAATTTTTATCCTCGTTGTATTTGGGCATACGCAATTATTAAACGGTTGGACGCGCGATGAAATTATTTTTATTTACGGTTTCTTTTTAATTCCTTTCGCTTTATTTGCATCATTTTTTAACATTTGGGATTTTAATGAACGATATATTGTACGCGGGGAGATGGATCGAGTGTTAACTCGACCTGTGCATAGTTTATTTCAAATTGTACTTGAACGAATGGAACTCGAGTCGCTCCTTGGAGGCATTACCGGTTTTATTGTCATGGGGTATGCTGCGTCTCGATTGGATATAACGTTTCATTGGTATGATGCGATTTTGTTTGTGTTGTTCGTGCTAGGAGGAACGTTTGTTTACGCAGGTATTTTTATTTCGTTAGCAAGCATCAGTTTTTGGTCTGATGCGCGCAGTTCAATTATGCCAATGATGTATAACATAGGAAACTATGGGAGATATCCGGTTGATATTTATAATCGTATTATTCGCTACATTTTGACATGGATTTTACCGTTTGCGTTTGTCGGTGTGTATCCGTCAGCGTATTTTTTGCGTAAAACGGAATGGTATATGTATTCATTTTTAACACCGGTGATGGGCATTGTATGTTTTACGTTATCGTTGTTGTTATGGAATGCGGGCGTCAAACGTTATCGTGGTGCGGGGAATTAAATAAAACATCCCCTCGTATATATAAAGGAACAGGAGGGGATGTTGTGACGTATGTATGGATTGGCATGATCGTTTTTGTTATATGTATGAGTTTTATTTCGTTTTGGCAAACGAAACGTTCTGTTATTTCAGTGAAAAATTTTATTGCCATTTTATTTGTTTATTCAACGACAATGATCGGTTTTGCACTCGTGTATACAATTTTGCATATAAATGGACATGTTGTTATGATGGAAAATGGGGAGAATATAAACGCTTCTAACTTTTTTCAATATGTCGAAACGAGTTTATATTTTAGTGCAGTTACATTACTTTCGGTCGGTTACGGGGATATTGTACCGATTGGAATTGGTCGTTGGATTGCGATGGTCGAAGCGCTGCTCGGCTACGCACTACCCGCCGCTTTTGTTGTCCGAACGGTGATAGATGCAGAAAGAAGATAAGGGGGAGAGAAACATGAGAGCACCTGATTTTACATTGCCAGCAAGTAATGGGGAAAACGTCACGCTGTCACAATTTCGTGGGAAGTACATCGTATTATATTTTTACCCAAAAGATATGACGCCAGGATGTACGACAGAGGCTTGTGAGTTTCGTGATCAATACGAAGTATTCACGGAACTTGGGGCAGTTGTCATCGGAATCAGCCCTGATTCCATTGAACGACATAAAAAGTTTATTGAAAAGCATCGTTTACCGTTTTTACTTCTTGCCGATGAAAAGCAAGACGTAGCGAAGTTGTATGATGTGTGGAAGTTAAAGAAAAACTTTGGGAAAGAGTATATGGGGATTGAGCGTTCGACATTTTTAATCGACCCAGATGGTCAAATTATAAAAGAATGGAGAAAAGTGAAAGTAAATGGGCATGTTGAAGAGGTGCTAAATGCTTTAAAACAGGCGATTAGCTCAAGCGAATAAGGGAATCGTTGCGTACGATATAGTAGAGCACACACCTCCTCAAAGATGTATGCGGCGATTCTGCGTAGAGTCGCCCTTTTTTCTTTCCGGAAAATACAATTGACAAAAGGTTTTATTTTTTTGTACACTATTTATAAAAATTATAAAGTAATAATTATAATTTTTATAAATGAAAGTGGGGGGCATGACGGTGACGCACGCACATCAATTAAAAGAAGCGCTTCATACGTTGAAAGAAACCGGCGTCCGTATTACACCGCAACGTCATGCGATACTCGAATAT